>CAJWMX010000387.1 GCA_913043805.1 uncultured Acidobacteriota bacterium
GTATTACGTCGCGTCGTTTCCCCAGCTCGTGGCGGGACCGATCGTGCGTGCCGGCGAGTTCCTGCCACAGCTCCGTGCCCGGTTCACCGAGAGGGTCGATCCGGGTGGGGTTTTCTACTTCCTGTTCGGGCTGTTCAAAAAGCTGTTCATCGCCAACGTTTTGGCGACCCAGGTCGTCGACCCGATCTTCGCCGACCCCCTCGCCCACTCCTCGGTGGATCTCTACTTCGGGGTCGTCTGCTACGCGCTCCAGATCTTCTTCGACTTCAGTGCCTACTCCGACATCGCCATCGGGGTCGGGAAGCTGGTCGGCCTGCAGCTGCCGGTCAACTTCCTGTCACCGTATCTGGCGACCAGTCCACGCGAATTCTGGCGTCGCTGGCACATTTCGCTGTCACAGTGGATCCGAGACTACGTGTTCATTCCACTGGGCGGCTCCCGGCGAGGCACGGCGCGTACCTACCTAAACTCGGTGGCCACGATGACACTCTTCGGGCTGTGGCACGGCGCAGGCTGGAACTTCGTGCTCTGGGGACTCCTGCACGGCGCCTACCAGGTCGCCTGGCGGCTCGTGCCGTGGCTCGGGGTCGGTTCGGACGGGGCAACCGCCCGGTCGATTCGGCCCGGAGTGCGGCTGGCTCAACGTTTGTTCTTCTTCCAGTGTGTGTGCCTGGCCTGGATCCTCTTCCGCGCCCAGGGTCTCGATGGCGCGCGTGACTACCTGGTCGGTCTGGGGTCGAACTGGGCGGTTCCCACCGTGTTCGCGTCCCAGGGGTCGCTTCTCGGCCTGGCGGCCCTCGCCTTCGTCGTGCATGACTGGGTCGAGCCACGCCTCCCGGGCTTGGCCGAGGCGTGGACCCGCGTGCCGCTGCTCGTGCAGGCGCTGGCGTTCCACCTGCTCTTCGTGGCCTACGGCTATCTCAGTGTCGAGGCGACGCCGTTTATCTACTTTCAGTTCTGATGCCCAGGCTCATCCGACTCGTGACGACGGTGCTCGGTCTGCTGCTGGCGGGCGCGGCCGCCCCGCTGCTTTATCCACCGCTCGAGTGGACGCCGGTGACCCGGGACGGTGGCTGGCTGACGATGTCGGAGTTGCAGTGGAACTGGGCCAAGATCAGGGAGCAACGCGACGACTACGTGTTCATCGGGGTCGGCGACTCCCGTCTGCGCGGCGGGCTCGACACCGCGGTGTGGGCCGAGACGTTCGACCTCGACCCTGAGGATCTATTGCTGTTGACCCATGGCGGGTTTGGCCGTGACTTTCAGTACCAGCGGCTCCGGATGTTCTTCCGCTACAACCGGACGGACTACCTCATCCTCCTGGTGTCGGCGGCGGACCGAGCGAGGAGCCATCCCTTATTCGAGCGGTTTCAGACCCTGCCGGACGTGCTCACCGACCCGGAGCGGTTCCGGGAGGTTCGCCGTCTAGCGGCCGGACCGCGGCGACTGGAGGGCTGGCGGGACCTGCTGACGTCACGCGAGGCCAGAACGCGGATCGAGACCGACTGGGCGGCGGCGGTGCGGGCGTCGTATCGACCGTACCGCTATCTCCTGGACGTGGCCAGGAACGGCAACTGGGGGACCCGGGACACGGAGTGGTTCGCGCGGCTGGAGCCGGGACGGGGCTTCGAGAACCCGATCTCGCGCCCCGAACAGGAAATGATCGCGGAGCTAACGCCGCTGGCGGATCGGATCCGGGCTGAAGACCCGCCGAGCCGGGTCGGCCACGGCGTCGATGCCCTGGACGAACGGGGCCCGTTCTATCTGCGGCGCATTGTCGATCTGGCGCATGAGCATGGGACCGAGGTGATCTTCGTGCACCTCCCGAGCCTGGGCGAGAGCCGGCCCGCCGAAGAGACGGTCGCGCACTATCAGCGCGACGGCTGGTACGCGGAACCGGCAGACTTCCGGGCGTTGCGTCAGCCGGAGCGGTGGGCGGACGCGAACCACTTGTCAGCGGAGACGGCCCGCGACGTGACTCGAGAGCTGGCCCTGTCGCTCCGAGCCCAGGGGGTCACCGCGCGGTGATCAAGGGAGAGACGCAGGCGGCATGTGCCAATTTGTGCCAAAAAGTTGGATGCCTGTGCGCACCCCAGGCTACGCCGGACACTTCTTGTCAATAAAGACAGGCCCTGACCACGCCTGACCACCGTTTGCACAAGACTCTTAATCAGCGGATTCGGGGTTCGAGTCCCCGGCGGCTCACCACTTTTCTTCAATAAAACCGGTCATCGGTGACTTGACGAGCAGCGGGAGCGGGCGGAGCAGGGAGACGCTGAAGCGCAGTTCAACCTCGGGCTCATGTACGGCAACGGCCTCGGCGTCCCAGAGGACGACGCCGAAGCGGTGCGGTGGCATCGCCTAGTGGATGGTCGCGCTGGGGGTGAGCCGACAACACGCTAAAAAGCAGCGGTGGGCAGTCTGGGTGAATGTTCTAACGCTGTTAGACCGCTAAGCTGATCGAATGCTTTAGTCGTATCCGTTCGGGCAGCACGACCGCGAGAGTATTAAGACACGTCTGGCCCCTGCGTTCTCTGTCTTCGGACACGTGGGTCTTGGTAAAGCTCGCGCACGGGCGGTTTAACCTTGCACAGCCTGCCCTATTTCACTGAATCAGTTGGTATGCCGGAGAACTCCTATCGCCCCTTTTACTGTGCGCTGCTGAGCAGCGCCGCGTTCTTGCTCGCATACCTACTTGTTTCCTCGACGGGATCCATTGCCTCACTCGAGCCGGGGCTTATTGTGGGCGGCGCCTCACGCTGGTGTGAAACTGTCTCAGACGGCATGTTTCGGGAGCCCTCAAATACCTTAAGCAACATCGGTTTCATGATCTCCGGCCTCATCATGTTCAGGGTGCTGTCATCGGAGACCACCCGGAAACAGCAGGCATTCTACGGAATCGGGAAGACCACCGCACTGTATGCTGCGGCGGTCGTGTGTCTGGGGCCAGGTTCCATGTTGATGCATGGTACGCACACTGACTGGGGGCAGTGGGCTGACAACCTAAGCATGGTCGCCTTTATCGTCTTTCCCTGGTTGTACAACCTGCGCTGCATGGGCGGGTGGAGCGAGAATAGATTTCTTGGTGTCTATGCGATTGTCGTCCTGGGCTATGCCGGAACCCGCTGGTTTCATGGGGATGATTTAGGCATCGGCTTAGACCTCTTCGGGCTCTCCATCGGACTCTGGGTTATTTCAGAATGCTTGCACCGCTTCTGGTCCCCGGCATTCAGACTGACGTCTGGCCTCGTCGGGTTTGCCGTAGCGGCCGCTTTCGGATTCTCCCCTCTGGAGATCGCCCAGGATCCGATGTCGTTCTGGTGGGTGGTGTTGTTCTGGGTCCCGGCGGTGTTCGCCAAGCACGCGCCGGTTACGACGAGAATCTACACGCCCTGGTTCTTTCTGGGAGTCTCTACCTATGTTGTAGCCTTCTTAATATGGCTCAATCAGTGGTCAGTGTTTCTCTGTCGCCCTGATTCGTGGTTTCAGCCTCATGCTGTGTGGCACATACTCGCAGCCGTATCCACATGGTTCTTTTTTCTCTTTTTTAGGACAGAGACGGGCGCTCGTGAAATGCCGTGAGAGCGACGCACCAGGAGCCCGCATTCCGGTCCACGCGACCGCTGGCCCGCGCGTGGGACGCGAATGGAGGCCGCCGCAGAGCTGGTCGCTGACGCAGGCAACCAAGTGCCGTTGAGGCGTAACGGTCTTGCAGCGGTATGATTGCCGGGCAACAAAGAGGGAGAGCTCATGGCCTGGAGTATCAAGGGTGAGTTGATAGAAACCTGCAGCTGCAACATGTTTTGTCCCTGACGTCCCCCCGTATTTGAGTAGCACATCGGTTTAGAGTTCGATCTCACGAGG
>CAJWMX010000388.1 GCA_913043805.1 uncultured Acidobacteriota bacterium
CCCGACGAGCCAGCAGGCCGGCTCCCAGAACGACGTACCTCGGCCGCATCTGCTACACGGCAGAGCTCCTCGAGGGTCAACGTCGCACGCTTTCATATGTGCTCATGGACTCGCCGAGTCGGGTCCTGAGTTCACTTGGTCTCGACGATGACAGCATCGCAATCGTGGAGCAGGCAGCGCTCGTGAACGACCCCAGCCGGGTGGACCCGCTGGTCACCGACGAGCTTCTCCGCCGTTATCAGATCTCGGGCACTCCGAAGGAGTGCGCGGCAGAGGTCTCGACAATGGCGGCCGAGCATGGCCTCCACGCCGTCCTCATCGACGCCCTGTCGATGGACCTTGACGAGAACCTGAGCGTCATCGCCAATTCGCTACCCATCATCAAAGGAACAACCGCATGACCACCCGACGCCTCAATCGAATCTTCGCTGCCGACGGCCGGACGGTGATCGTTGCCCTCGACCACGGCCTCATCGACGGCCCCTGTGAGGGCTTCGAGGACCCGGCATCGACCATCTCCGCCGTGGTCGCCGGGGGAGCCGACGCCATCCTGACTTCGTTCGGGATAGCCGAGCGGTTCGCTGCCGAACTGGGAGGCGTCGGCCTCATCGTTCGTAGTGACGGCGCTGAGACCAACCTCGGTGCACCGAGCACGGGGTCGCTGTCGCAATTCTTCGGGCCGATGGACGCGCTCCGGCTCGGAGCCGACGCGCTCGTCGTAACGGCCATGCCCGGCTCGGACAGGGAAGCATCCACCCTCGAAACGCTTGCCAAGGTGACTTCTGAGGCGCACCGCTGGGGTCTTCCCGTGCTTGGGGAAATGGTGCCAGGAGGCTTCAACAGCGGCCCCGAGTCTCGAGGCACTGAGGCCATCGCACTCGCCGCCCGCCTCGGCGCCGAACTGGGTGCCGATTTCATCAAAGCCCCGTACTGCGACGACTACGGCACTGTCACCTCGTCGACGTTTGCGCCAGTTGTCATCCTCGGTGGCGCAAAGGGAGACGAGCGGTTGATGTTGTCCAACATCCATGCCGCGATCGCCGCGGGAGCCAAGGGAGTCGCCATCGGTCGCAACGTGTTCCAGAGCGACGACCCGGAGGCCATGACCCGTTCGATCGTGGCCATCGTGCACCAGAACGCATCAGTCGATGACGCGCTCATGACGCTTCGTGGATGATCCACCATGTCTTCGTCCCCTGCTGTCGTCATCGGCCTAGACGCCGGCACGACATCGGCAAAGATGGTCGCGGTCGACGTTCAGGGGACGATCCAGGCCAGTGCCGAGTCAGACCCGATCCCAACGCAGGCGCCGTCCCCCGGGGCGAGCATCCAGCACCCGTCGGCCATCTGGGACGCACTTGCCACGGCCTGCCGACAAGGCCTGTCCACCCTGGATCGCTCGACATCCGTTACTGCTGTCGCTCTGGCGGCACAGAGCGGCTCGGTCGCACCGGTCGAGAGGCTTGACGGCCAACTCGACAGCAGTTTCAGCACATGGATGGACAAGCGCTCGCGAGACCTCGTTAGTTCGTGGGATGCCAGCAAGCGGAAGGCCATCAGGACCCTCAGTGGGTGGAATCCCGCGCCAGGCCTGGGACTATCGACCATCTGCTGGCTCCGCGCCGAAGCGGCCGTCGAAGCACGCAGGTGGCTATCGGTCGATGACTTCCTGATCCACGAGTTGACGGGCTCATGGGTCACGAACCCTTCGAATGCTGCCGGCATGCAACTGATGGACGTGTCCTCGCTGGAGTGGAGCCCCGAACTTTGCGAGATGGCCGGGATTGAGGCGACTGCGCTTTCAGCCCTCCTGCCGTCCGGAGAACGAGCGGGCCAACTCACTGCCAGTGCTGCCGAGGCAACCCAACTGGCGCAAGGCACGCCCGTGGTGGTCGGCGGCCACGACCAATCCTGCGCCGCTCTCAGCCTCGGGGTGACTGCCCCGGGTTCGGCGCTGCTTTCGCTGGGTACTGCCTGGGTGGTCACGATGGTCACCGACCGCGCTGACCCTGCTGCCGTACCCAAAGGCTTCAACCTGAGCCCGTACGTAGTGCAAGACCGGTGGGCTGTCTCCAAGCACCTCGGCGGCCTAGGCCCGGCATTGGCCTCGGAGATGGCCGGCGAAGTAACCGAACTGGAAGCCGGGCTAGGTCAGCCAACGCCAAGCATCGACGACCCGTACTTCCTCCCGGCGTTCCGAACCGTCGACCGCGCCAAGTCGGAGCAGTTCTCAGGGCTGGCATCTACCTCCCGGGTCGAACGCCTGAGGGCGGTGATGGAGGCGTGCGCCTTTGAAGCCCGACTGGCCCTCGAACAGGCTTCGTCGTCGGTCCCGGTAGTCGAGCTGACGGTTGTCGGTGGCGGGACCAACAGCCGCTACCTCACTCAACAGATCGCAGATGTCGCAGGTGTTCCGCTCACTGTTCGCCGCGAAACGAGCCAGCCCGCTATGGGAGCAGCAATGCTCGCAGCCCGTGCATCAGGGTGGTTGGCTTTCGACGCCGCGACGACACCAGCCGAAACGATCCTCCCTTCTCGCCGGTACGGCGACACCACGGACAGGCGCTACGCCGAGTACCGCCGACTCACCTCAGGAGACGAACGATGACTAAGCCGAAGGTTGCGGTGACTATCGGACGATCGCACTACGACCGGATGTTCAGTGCGAGGGCTTGGCAGGACCTCGAGCAGATGGCCACCGTCGTCCACCACGAGGGGGACGAACCGGCAAGCCGGGAGGAACTGATCGACCTTCTTCCTGGAGTAAGGGCCTGCATCACGAGTTGGGGGGTCGGCCAACTGGATGCCGAGGTGATCGCGGCCGCCGATTCGCTGGAACTGATGTCGCACATGGGCAGCAGCATCAAGCGTTTCGTGTCGGACTCGGTGTGGGATCGCGGGATCCGTGTGACGAGCGCCGGAATCACGCTCGCGCGCGACGTCGCCGAGACGACGCTCGGTCTGATGATCGTCGGCCGCAAGCGGATCTGGCCCCTCGGGCGTCACGTGGCAGCCGGCGGTTGGCGCGACAGCCCGGTGTGGGACCAATGGGACGCTCGGGAACTCGCCCGATCGACCGTTGGCCTCGTCGGCGCAAGCAACGTCGGACGCCATGTCATCGAACTCCTCACCCCGTTCCAGACCAACATCCTTGTTGCCGACCCTTACCTCGCCGATGAGGAAGCGGCAGGTCTCGGGGTTCAACGAGTCGAACTACACGAACTGGCCACGCGGGCCGACATCGTCTCGCTCCACTGCCCGGAGAACGAGCACACCCGGCACATAGTGGACGCCGAGGTCCTCAGCGCGATGAAGGACGGAGCAGTCCTCATCAACACCGCCCGCGGTGGATTGGTCGACGAAGTTGCACTCATCGGCGAATTGAAGACCGGCAGGATTTTCGCTTTCCTCGACGTCACCGACCCTGAACCTCCAACGATCGACAGTCCGCTCAGGCAACTCGAGAACGTCGTCGTCACCCCTCACATCGCCGGATGCGTAGAGAACTGCAACCGGATGGGTGAACTCGCCGTAGAGGAAGTTCGGCGCCACATGGCAGGTGAGCCGGCGGTCTACGAGATCCGTCAAGACATGCTGGACCGCATTGCCTGAGCGCCGACGACGCTCGGTGCCGGTCAGCTGAGGATCAGGCCACCGTCGGCCTCGATCGACTGCCCGGTGATATAGCGAGCATCGTCGCTCGCGAGGAAGGCGATCACCCCCGCGATCTCCTCGGGTTCGGCGAGACGCTTCAAGGCGGTGTCCTCCGCACGCGAGGCCAACCATTGGTCGGCCGTCATGCCAAGCGTCGCCCCGATCTCTGCGGCCACCTGTCGGACCATCGCGGTAAGCGTGTTGCCAG
>CAJWMX010000389.1 GCA_913043805.1 uncultured Acidobacteriota bacterium
TGGGATCGGTGCGACGCCCCCGGCCCATCTGGACGTCGAGGAGTCGGCGGCGCCGATCGAGGATCACGGCTTCACGCTCGTGGACTTCGAGCGGGATCGGGTGGGTATCCGACAGTTCAAGTGGGACGTCGACCGGCAAGGACTCGATGCGATCGACGATCTTCAGCCGTTCTACACGACCGAGCTGCCACGCCGGGGCTAGCCGACAGAGGAGCGGACCATGACGCCAACACGTCGGGATTTCCTCAAGGCGAGCGCCGTGACCGCGGCGACCGTGGGGGCCGAAGCTGCCCTTGCGCGAGGTGCGGCGGGCGAAGGGGAGCGAGTCATGCAGTCAGGGGTGCGCACGGTCCGAACGCCGGTCCTCGAGATCGGCTACGAAGAGCACGGCCCGCCCGGTGGGTTCCCGATCATTCTGCTCCACGGGTTCCCGTACGACATCCGGTCATGGGATGGGGTGCCGGAGCCCCTCGCGGCGGCGGGGTATCGGGTGCTCGTGCCGTATCTGCGTGGGTACGGCCCCACGCGGTTCCTCGATCCGGACGCGCCCCGGATGGCCGAGCAGGCCGCGATCGCGCAGGACGTCGTGGACTTTGCTGACGCGCTCGGCATCGAGCGGTGCGCGCTGGCGGGGTTCGACTGGGGAAACCGGGCGGCCTGTATCACCTCCATCTTCCACCCCGAGCGGGTACGGGCGCAGGTCGCCATCGGCGGCTACTCGGTGCAGGACACCGTGACCCCGGGGCGACCGGGGCGTGCGCTTGGAGAGGCCCGCCTCTGGTATCAGTGGTACTTCAACACCGAGCGGGGGCGGGTCGGGCTGGAGACGAACCGACACGACATCATCCGGTATCTCTGGGACACCTGGTCACCGGGATTCGAGTACACCGACGAGGCCTACGATCGCTCTGCGCCGTCGTTCGACAACCCGGATTTCGTCGATGTCGTCATCCACTCGTATCGTCACCGCCACGTCAACGCGCCCGGAGAGGATCGTTTCGTCGAGGTCGAGCGCCGGCTGGCGGAACGTCCTCCGATCACGGTGCCGGCTATTGTGCTCCGCGGTCTCGACAGCGGGTTTGGGCGCCCGTCGACCGGTCCCAGCGGCGACCAGCGTCGGTTCACGAACCTGGTGGCTCGCCGTCTGGTCGAGGGGGCTGGTCATGATCTGCCCGCGCACCGGCCGGATACCGTGTCGGACGCACTCCTCGAACTGCTGGCCTGACCATGTCGACGTCGCTCACCATCCGCCGCATTCGCGCGCGTGCCGTGCTCGTGCCCCTGACCAGGCCGGTGGTGATCCGGATCTCGACGATTCAGGAATGGCCGCTGATCCTCGTCGATCTGGAGACCGACCAGGGCGTGGTGGGCCGCACCTACCTGGGGCCCTATACCGCGAAGACGATGCGGTATCTGGTGCCTGCGCTCGAGGACCTGGGGGAACTGCTGGCCGGTCGTCCGGTGGCACCGGTCAGCCTCTTCGAGGAGGCGCGAAAGTCGCTGCACTTCGTTGGTTACGAGGGCATGTCGGCGATTGCGGTAGCCGGGGTCGACATGGCGGCCTGGGACGCGCTGGCGCAAGCCAGGGGGCTCCCCCTATGTACTTTGCTCGGGGGAATCGTCGGCGGCGTCCGGGCCTACAACAGCAACGGTCTCTGGTTACTCGAGCCGAGGGCGGTGGCCGACGAGGCCGGAGAGCTGCTGGCCGAAGGCGGGTTCGCCGCCCTGAAGCTCAGACTCGGTCGTGAGCGTCCCGCCGCCGACCTCGAGACCCTGGCCCGTGTCCGCGATGTCATCGGACCGGATGTCGAGCTCATGGTCGACTACAACCAGAGTCTCGATCTGGAGCAGGCGATGCGCCGCTGTCACCAGATCGACGATCTCGGGCTGAGCTGGATCGAAGAGCCGCTCGTCTATGACGACCTCGACGGCTATCGGACCCTGCGCGAACAGCTGTCGACGCCGCTGCAGATCGGCGAAAACTTCTACGGTCCGAGAGCACTGCATCGGGCGATCGCCCATCGGGCGTGCGATCTGGTGATGCCGGACTTCATGCGGATCGGCGGTGTCACGGGGTGGCTGCGGGCCGCCGCGATTGCCGGCGCCTCCGGGGTGCCGATGTCCACCCACCTCTATCCGGAAGTTGGCGCCCACGTGATGCGGGTGACAGAGACCGCCCACTGGCTCGAATGGCAGAGCTGGTCTGACCCGGTCTTGAAGGAGCCGTATCCGGTCGTGGACGGGGAACTCCAGATACCCGATAGACCGGGTGTGGCCATGGAGTGGGATGAGGACGCGGTCGCCAGATATGCGGTGTAGTCGGACACGGCTTGCCATCGGGGGCGAGCGGGTCTACGCTGTGGGTTCGGGAGAACAGGCATGCGCGGTGCTGAGAGTGGCCGAGGGGCCATGCGGCGCCCGTCAAGGAGAAGCACTGTGATTAAGAAGTGGCTTGCCGTCGCCGTCGTCGGAGTGATCGGAGTGGGACTGGCGCCAGCGGCGCTGGCACAGGACGCGGATCGTACGATGCCGATGCGCACGCCCGACGGGCAACCGCACGTGTCTGGCATCTTCACGTTCCGGACCATCACGCCGTTCCAGCGGCCAGAGCAGTTCGCTGACCGGGAGACGCTCGACCCGGAAACC
Source organism: uncultured Acidobacteriota bacterium (assembly GCA_913043805.1). Classification (GTDB taxonomy): domain Bacteria; phylum Acidobacteriota; class Vicinamibacteria; order Vicinamibacterales; family UBA8438; genus UBA2994. Next base: position 2,647 of record CAJWMX010000389.1, read on the forward strand.
GCGGCGGCGTTCGAGGCGTCAGAGCGGACGCGGCAGAATCGCGACCTCTTCGACCCCGAGACGGGCGCGTCAGGCTATGCACCGCGAGCGGAAGGCGGTGTCCTGTCCTACAACGAGTTCTGGTACGAGCGTGGCGTCGAGCTGACGTCGGACAAGCGCACCTCGCTCATCGTCGATCCGCCCAACGGCCGGTTGCCTGCGCGGGTCCCGCAGGTGCGCAACTCGGACATGCCGCAGCTCACCCGCGAGGAGCGGGTGGCCCAGCGGTACGAATCCTACGAGAATCGCAGCACCGGCGACCGCTGCATCATGGGGTTCAACGCCGGGCCGCCGATGCGGTCGAGTGCCTACAACAACAACGTGATGATCTTCCAGGCGCCCGGGTACGTGGCCATCCTGAACGAGATGGTGCACAACGCGCGGATCATTTCGATCACCGAGCCGGGAGCCGAGGAGGCCGCGAAGCCGCCCTTCGATCAGCGCAGCGGCGTGTCGCGGGCGCACTGGGACGGGGAGACGCTGGTCATCGAGACCACCCAATATGCTGGGGGCAGTAGTGGACTGACGTCGACCAATATGCATCTGGTGGAGCGCCTGACGCGCCTGGATCCGGACACGGTGGCCTATGAATACACGGTGACCGACCCGACCGTGTACACCCAGCCCTATACGGTGATGATGCCGTTCCGCCGAACCGACGGACCGCTCTTCGAGTACGCCTGCCACGAAGGCAACATTGGTCTCCACGGAATTCTGGCCGGCGCGCGGAATCTAGAGCGCCTGGGCCGTGAGCTGAGACCGTAATCGCTAGCAGTTGTTGGCGGTCTGACCAGGCGTGGTCTGCGTCGCAGCACTGACGTTTAGGGATCGCATCGTGATCATGAGGGCGGGGCCCGGCTAGGGCTCCGCAACGCACCTGCCTTTGGGTTGAGAGAGCACGCGCCGGCCTTTGGTTAGGATTGCGAGCTTTGCCGCCACACACCGCTGGTAGAGCGGGCTCGACGTCCCAGCTTCCGCACCGCTCTGCTGGCGACCTTGGGCGCCAAGCTGCTGTTGTGTGACATGGTCCTTGCGCAACCCTCCGCATCAAACCCGATAGGCGCTCCGGGTAGTAGGGTCGCAACTAGCGTTGCGTTCGATGGACGTCTGACGGGCTGGGGAGGCCTGTCGCTTAATCGTTCCGCCTCCCACGCCGGACCGGGAG
>CAJWMX010000390.1 GCA_913043805.1 uncultured Acidobacteriota bacterium
TATCGACCGCAGGGATGTAAAACTGTAGGGGGTTCTGTACAGCGGCGTGCAGCCGCATGCAGCGCGCTAGCGCAACTGCATGTCGACCTGGTCGAAGTAGTCCGACCCCACCAGCACCTCGCGAGCCTTTCCACCACTTCCTGGCGCCACCAGCCCGTCGGCCTCCATCATGTCCACGAGCCGGGCGGCGCGGCTGAACCCGATGCGGAGCCGCCGCTGGAGGTAGGAGATCGAGGCCTGCCCGGCGGCGACAACCAGGCGCGCCGCTTCGTCATACAGATCGTCCTTCTCGAAGGCCGCGACGCCCTCTGCCGGTTTCTCCTCCGCCGTGATGGCGTTGTCGTAGGCGGGCGTGCCCTGCTTGCGGAGAAATCCGCAGACCCGGGCCGTTTCCTGCTCTGAGATGTAGGGTCCGTGGACGCGAACAACTCGCGACGAGGCGGGAGGCAGATACAGCATGTCTCCACGACCAAGCAGTTGCTCGGCGCCGTTGCTGTCGAGAATGGTCCGGGAGTCGACCTTGGACGACACGCGGAAGGCGATTCGTGACGGCAGATTCGCCTTGATCAAACCGGTGATGACGTCCACTGACGGGCGCTGGGTCGCCAGGATCAGGTGAATCCCGACGGCCCGAGCCATCTGGGCCAGCCTGGCGATCGACTCCTCGACTTCGTTGCCGGCGATCATCATCAGATCCGCGAGCTCGTCGATCGCGAGCACGATCGCCGGCAGTGGCCGTGGCGGCTCCTCTGAAGTCGCAGCGTCCTCGTCCGCGGCCTTGCGCTTCCGTTTAGGCCGCGCGGCCTCTTCGATCCGCCGCTTGATATTGCGGTTGTACTGCTCGAGATTGCGTACCCCTTCGGCCGCAAGCAGCTTGTACCGCTCTTCCATCTCGCGAACCGCCCATCGCAAGGCATTCGCGGCCAGTTTTGGCTCGACCACCACCGGAGTCAGCAGGTGGGGAATATCCTCGTACATCCCCAGCTCGAGGCGTTTGGGGTCGATCATGATCAGCCGGACGTCGTCTGGCGTGGCTCGATAGAGGATGCTCGTCAGCATCGCATTCATTCCCACGCTCTTTCCGGTCCCGGTCGACCCGGCGATCAGGAGGTGCGGCATCGTCGCCAGGTCGCCCGCAATCGGTTCGCCGTGAATCGTTCGTCCCAGAGCCAGCGTCAGCTTCGATGCCGACCCGCGATACGGACCGGCCTCCAGCATCTGCCGTAGGGAAATCTGCTCGCGGACGCGATTCGGGATCTGGATCCCGACGGTCGACTTGCCCGGGAGCCGCTCGATCAGGATCGATTCCGCCTGCATCGCCAGACACAGATCATCGGCCAGCCCGGTCACCTTGCTGTACTTGACGCCGGCGTCCGGCTTGAATTCGAAGGTCGTCACTACCGGACCGGGATGGATCTGGACCACGGCCCCCTCGACCGAGAACTCGCGGCACTTGTCCTCGAGGAGGCGAGCGTTGTCCATGAGCTCACGCTCGTCGAACTTGTGCTGCGCCCGCGGGGGATCGAGCAACGACAGCGGGGGCAAGGTGAACGCGCCGCCCTGACGGCGCTCGGCCGGGGACTGGGGGGCGGGGAGCGGGAGCGGGACCGACTCCGGCGCCGCCGTGATGGCCGGCTCGGCGGGTGGGCGCTTCGCCCGGCGCTTCCGTGGCCGACGGGGCGGGGGCGTCGCCCCCTTGGCCAGCACCTCGGCGCGCGCCGAGGAGGCCCCGGTGCGGTCCAAATGCTTCTGGAGCACTTCCCGACGCTCCCGCGCCTTGCGTCGCTCGGACCACCAGCCGCGCAGGGAGTCGCCCAGCCTCGAGCCTCCGCGAGCGACACGTGAGCCCGCTGCATGCGCCAGTTGCCCGAACGACAGCTGGGTCGTGAGAATCAGCGAGAGAAAGAGCAGGGTCAAGATGAAGATGATGGACCCCGTCCGGTTGAGATACGCCGCCAGCAGATCGGCCAGCCAGCCTCCGACGTAGCCTCCAGCGCGGAACGTCCGTCCATCGTCAAACCCGCCGAACGCCAGGCTTGCGAAGGTGGCGGCGCAGCCGAGCGTCACCGCCAGGCCGATCAGTTTCGTGTAGGCGGCGTCGACCGGTCGGCACCAGAAGTAGTGCCAGCCCAGAGTGCCAAGCACGAGCGGCAGCAAGAACGCCGGGAACCCGACCAGCTGATAGGACAGCTCGGCCAGGAACGCACCGACCCGGCCCGCGAAGTTGGCTGCTGGATCCTGCCCGCCGGCGCTGAAGAACCAGACCGGGTCGGCGGCGTCGTAGCTGGCCAGCGCAATGACCCAGATCAGCGATGCGGCAAACAGCACCACCCCAACGAGTTCGCTAACGCGACGGGACAGCGTGGAAGCAGACACAGCTCAGATCTCCATGATGACCGGCAGCACCAGCGGCCGCCGGCCCACCCGTTTACGAAACACCCGTTGCAGTTCGATCCGCACACGCTCGGTCAGCAGCCCCTGGTCCGACCGTTCATCCGGTGTCGCGCCGTCAACCACTCCTGACACCAGAGCCGGCACCGTCTCCAGGAGCGAGTCGGTAGGAGCGTCGACCACCACGCCACGCGTGAGCACTTCCGGCTTGCCTTCGATCCGTCCATTCTGACGGTTGAGCGCGATGACGGGAACGACCACGCCATCGGCCGCCAGATGGCGTCGATGCCGCAGGACCTCGTCTCCGACCTCGCCCGAGCGTGTGCCATCTATGAGCACGCGTCCACTCGACACCTGTCCGTCGAGCCCGCCGTCCCCCGGCGCGAGCCGGATCACATCGCCGTCCTCGGCTAGGATGACTGTCGTCCGTCCGCCGGTCACGCGTGCCGCCACGCGGGCGTGCTCGGCGAGGTAGCGGTACTCCCCGTGTATCGGGATGAAATACCGCGGCCTGACCAGCGAGAGCATCAGCTTCAGCTCTTCGGCGCTTCCATGGCCCGAGACGTGCACCTTCTTGCGGTCCTCGTCGATGACCTGGGCGCCACGCCGGGTCAGGTGGTCCATGACACGTCCGATCGCGCGACGATTGCCCGGAATCTTGCGGGCAGAGAACACGACGACGTCGCCAGCTTCCACCGAGACCGAGCGGTGATCGCCGACCGCGATCCGCGACAGCGCCGCCATCGGTTCCCCCTGCGACCCGCTGGACACGCACACCACCCGTTCCGCCGGATACTCGGGCACATCGACGTCCCGAATCTGCAATCCGGCCGGGAGCCGCAGATGCCCCAACTCCTCCGCGATCGCCGTGTTCTGCACGACGCTGCGCCCCACGAACGCGAGCTTTCTCCCGAACTGCTGCGCCAGCTCGCCGATCAACTGGATCCGGTGAAGGCTCGACGAGAACGCGGCCACGATGACCCGGCCGCGCGCCCCCCCGACCACCTCCTCCAGCCCGGGCACGACGTCCCGCTCCGAACCTGTGAATCCAGGGCGCTCGATGTTCGTGCTGTCACCGAACAGGGCCAAGACGCCGTCGCGTCCCAACTCCGCGAAGCGGTGCGCGTCGAGGGGCTCCCCGTCGAGTGGCGTCTGGTCCAGTTTGAAGTCGCCCGTGTGCACGATGACGCCGGCCGGCGTGTGAATGGCGACCGCCACGCAATCAGGCAGGCTATGGGTCACCCGGATGAACTCGACCGTCACGTCGCCGATGCGCGCCTCGTCGCCGGCGCTGAGCGGGGTCAGCCGCTCGGTGGGGTCAAGACCATGCTCTCGGAGCTTCGGGGTCACGAGCGCCAGGGTCAACGGCGTCCCGTACACTGGACCATCTATCAGTGCCCAGAGATACGGGAGTGCCCCGATATGGTCCTCATGGCCGTGGGTCAACACGACC
>CAJWMX010000391.1 GCA_913043805.1 uncultured Acidobacteriota bacterium
CTCGAGGCCGCGCTGCACCAGGGCGACGGCTTCTTCGAAGCGGTAGTTGCGCGCAGTCAGATTTCCGGCCACCCGGAAGACCTCGCCGTAGCGCGGGTTCAGCTCCAGCACCCGCGCCACCTCCGCCTCGAAGTCGTCGAGGCGGTCTTCGACATACGCGACGGCGGCGGACAGCGACCGCGCTTCGAGACTGTTCGGGTTGATCTCGAGCGCCCGCTCCAGCGACGACGCCGCGCCATCGTGATTCCGATCGTCGAGCTCGCCTTGCGCCAGGAACAGATGGGCGTCCAGATACTCCGGGTTGATCTCGAGAGCGCGCGCCGCAGCCTCACGCGCCGACGGCGGATTGGTGTCGGCCAGCGCCCGCGCCATCCCGAGCAGCGCCGGGGCCCACTCGCCGTCGAGATTCAGTGCGTCGGTGAACGACTGCGACGCTTCGAGCTGGTCATACTTCTCGCCGAACAGCTCTCCCCAGAAGGTCTGCAGCGCGGGATCATCAGCCGCCTCCTGTGTGGCCAGGCGCATCAGACTGTTCGCCAGGCGATGCTCGCCCAGCACCCGAGCCGCCTGTGCGGCGTAGTAGATGTGGAGCGGGCTGCGCGAGCGCTGGAACTGCATCGCGATGGTGTTCAAGCGCGGTTCGGCTTCGTCACGACGACCCAGATAGTGCTGCAACAGCGCCAGCTCAAGTCCGGCCGCGCTGACCAGATTCCGCTCGGCGATCGGCGCCAATCGTATCTCGGCGGCCTCGTAGTCGCCCGCCAGGATGTCGAGGCGGGCCAGCAGCGCCGCTCCGGCCGGGTCCTCGGCCGAGCGCTCTTCGGCCAGCGACCGCGCCGCGTCATGGTCTCCGCGCGCGAGTGCGCGCGTCGCGGCCCGATGGAACTCGATCTCCTGCGCCGTGGTGTAGCCGGTCTGGGCCGCACCCGAGTCTGGCGCCAGGAGCAGAAGACTGGTCAGACCGACGACCCATCGGGCCATACCGCTCCCCCACACTGTGACTGCCATCGGTCTGTCGATTATAGCGGGCGGCGTTTGATGACGGCCGCTACAGAAACGCCACCGACTGCTGGGACGGGATCTCGAACCGCCGCCGACACCGCTCGCAGTTCAGCATGTCGTCCACCCTCACCATGTAGTCGCGCAGCTTTCGATACATCTCACGATCGTGCGCGTCTGAGCCTCGGGGTGGTTTGTCCTTCTTGAGTCGGCGAATCCACCGCACCTGGTACTCGGCGCGATGACCGCACTTCGGGCATGAGAAGGTCGCGGGCTTCAGCTCTTCCTTCTCGTTGAAGAAGTCGCGTTCGTGGCGTGACATGGGAAGATCATACCCTCCGCCGCCGGACCTGCTCTGATGCCACCCTCCCCCACCGTCGTCTTCTACGTCTCCGGCCACGGCTACGGTCACGCCGTGCGCCAGATCGAGATCATGAACGCGCTGGCCGCCCGTCGACCGGATCTCAGGTTGCGCGTCCGCTCCGATGCGCCACCCGGTCTCTTTGAGACGTCGCTGAAGCCGGTCTGGCCGGTCCGCTCCGGCCCGACCGACACTGGCGTGGTCCAGATCGACAGCCTGCATGTCGATGTCGACGCGTCGGTGCGTGACGCATGGACGTTCCACGAGACGCTCGACCAGCGGGCCGACGCCGAGGCCGCCTGGCTCGCTGACCAGGGCACGGTGCTGGTCGCGGCCGACATCCCGCCGCTGGCCTTCGCGGCCGCCGAGCGGCTCGGGGTCCCGGCCGTGGGGCTCGGCAACTTCACGTGGGACTGGATCTACCGCCACTACGCGGCGCGGGCCAGGCTTCCGCCCCGGCTCCTGCCGTGCCTCGAACGAACCTATGCCACGGCCGCCGCCGCCTGGCGACTGGGGATGGCCGCCGGGTTCGAGACGTTCCCGAAGGTACACGACGCACCCGTCGTCGCCCGCCACGCGACCCATCCGGGGGCGGAGACACGAGCCTTGCTCGGTCTGCCCGCCAACCGCCCCCTGGTGCTGGTGTCGTTCGGCCGCTATGGTCTGTCGGCCATCGACTGGGCGGCCGTACGTCGGCACGCCGACTGGTCGGTGGTGGTCACGCGGGACGTGGTAGACACCGGACCGACGGTACCGCCGATCGAGGGCCCCGATGTCGTGTCGGTCGTCGACCTTCCGACGCTGTTCGCTCGCGGCTACGGCTACGCGGATCTCGTCGCGGCGGCCGACGTGGTCCTGACCAAGCCGGGCTACGGCATCATCGCGGAGTGCACGGCGCACCGGACGGCCCTGGTCTATACCTCTCGCGGAGACTTCGCCGAGTATCAGGTGCTGGTCGACGCGATGCCAACGCTGCTGCGGAGCGCGTATCTCGAACAGACGTCGCTCTTCGACGGCCGATGGGGCCCCACGATCGAACGGGTACTCGCGGCGCCCGACGTGCCTACCACGCGCACCGATGGCGCGAAGGTCGTGGCGAAGGGGTTGGACGGCGTGCTCGAGGGTTAGTCGTCCTTCTCGCAGATGACGAGCGAGAAGATCCGGGGGATGTTGACTTTCTCGATCGAGACCGGCTCGAGGCCTGCCTGGACGAGGAAGGCGGGCAGATCGAGGTCGGCCTTGAAGCCCACGTGCACGGTCACCGGAGAGATGAACCGCTCGATCCAGGCAATGCGACGATTCGTACTGAGGAAGTGGTTGAGGAACACGAAGCGTCCACCGGGCTTGGTAACCCGGCGCATCTCATGCACCGCCTTGATCGGATCCGAGACGACGCTGATGGTGTAGGGGGCGTAGACCACATCGAACGAATCGTCCGGAAACGACAGGTCCTCGGCATCCATCTGCTGGAGCCGGACATTCGTGACGCCCCGTCGCCCCAGTCGCTTGGCCGCCTTCCGCAACATCCGCATCGACAGGTCGATGCCGGTCACCTGGCAATGATCGGGATACAGCGAGGCGTTGATACCAGTCCCTACCCCAACCTCGAGTACCTGATCGCCTGGCTGAATACCCAGCCGCCCGATCGACTCGAGCCGGCCCGCGTGCAGCGTGGGACCGAACCACCAGTCGTACCAGAGCGACGCCTTCTCGTAGACGTCCTCGACGAACGGGGTTTCGATTTCCGTGACCGAGAGGATTCGCGTCGCCGCGTCGGAGCCCCCAAGCACCTTGGGGTCGCGCTCATTGAAGGGTGCGGACATGGGCTCGCGCTCAGCAGCGTGACGGTGTCGTGACTCGTGCCGCGACTGGAAGCGCTGGGCGTAGTGGCCCGACCTCCGGGACGACAATCGTCCGACTATAGCTTGTCGGGGTCGCTTCGGCAAGAAACGCGTGCGTCGATCTTCAGGAAGAGACGTCGGCCGGGATCTCGACCCTGCGGGGCGCCGCCAGGCCCGAAACCGTCTCCGCGATACGCGCGATGTGCTCCGGCCCCGTCCCGCAACAGCCGCCGACGATCCCGACCCCCTCGGTCACGAACCGCCGCACGTAGGACGCAAGAAAGTCGGGGGACGACAGAGAGAGCCGGCGCCCTTCGACCTCGCGTGCGGCCCCTGCATTGGGCTGGGCCGACAGCGGCGCCGCGGTTGCGTCCGCCAGCCGTTCCACCGACTCGAGGGTGGCGGCCGGGCCTTCGCCGCAGTTGACCCCGACGACGGTCGCCCCCGCCTCGGTCAGCCCGCGGGCGCACTCTTCGGGGGTCACGTGGTCCTGGGTCAACCCGTCTTCCGCAATCGACACCTGAGCCACGATCGGAAGCGTCGAGCGACGCCGTAGCGTCTCCACGGCCACTCTCAACTCGGCGACCCGCGAGAAGGTCTCGAGCAAGAGCAGGTCGGCGCC
>CAJWMX010000392.1 GCA_913043805.1 uncultured Acidobacteriota bacterium
GAGGCGGTGTTCGTCCATGGTGCGATCGATGCCTTCCTCGCGCGCGAGTCTCCGTGCCGTGGCCAGCGCCGTCAGGTAGCGCGGATCCGACAGGGGCCCACGGGCTTCGGCGGCGAGGAGGCGCTCCTGCCCAAAGTACGGCATCTCCTCATCCGTCCGCCGCTGGTTGAAGACGATCAGGTCAGCGAGTGTCCGCACCTCGGCATCCGTCGGGCGGGATGAGAGGTAGGCGTTGAGCCCCGCCTTGAACTCGAACAACAGGACCTCCGTTTCGGCCGCCCCGAGCGACATGCCGGACCCACCGGTCGAGGCGAGCTCCACCGGGTCGACAATCACGGCGCCCAGGTCCCGCAAGGCCGCAATTGCCGACTCCACCACGCGATCGACCTCCCCGTGGAACCCGAGCAGCTGGCGGGCGACGCCGATCCGCATGCCTCGCGCCCCGTCCGCATCGAGGAAGCCGGTGTAGTCGCTGAGACCACGATCGTCGGCTTCAGCCGTGGCGGGGTCTCGGGGATCGCCGCCGGCGAGCACCCCGAGCAAGACCGCCGCGTCCGCCACCGTCCTGGCCATTGGTCCCGCCGTGTCCTGGCTCTCCGAGATCGGGATGACCCCGGAGCGGCTCACCAGCCCGACCGTTGGCTTGATCCCGACCACGCCGTTGGCTGACGCCGGACACACGATCGACCCATCGGTCTCCGTCCCGACGGCCAGCATCGTCAGGTTTGCGGACACCGCCACGCCGGAGCCCGAGCTCGAGCCACATGGGTTGCGGTCGAGGACGTAGGGATTCCTACACTGACCGCCTCGCGCGCTCCAACCGCTCGAGGACCGGAGGGAGCGGAAGTTGGCCCACTCGCTGAGATTGGCCTTCGCCAGCAGCAGCGCTCCCCCGGCCCGCAGCCGCTCGACCAGACCCGCATCCTGTGGCGCCCGCCAGCCTTCGAGCGCGAGAGACCCCGCGGTGGTCGTCATCAGATCCGCGGTATCGATGTTGTCCTTGAGCACCACCGGCACCCCATGCAGTGGCCCACGGAGCGTCCCCGCTCGACGCTCCCGGTCGAGTTCGTCGGCCAGGGCGCGCGCCGCGGGGTTGACCTCGATGATGGCGCGCAGCGTGGAACCCGCGTCATTCATCCGGTCAATCCGGTCGAGGTAGGCATCGACCACCTGCCGCGAGGTCCACTCGCCGGCCGCCATGGCAGAACCGAGGGCCGCCACCCCGAGTTCCTCCAGCGGGAAATCACCGGGCTGGACCCGCTCCCCTGTCTGGGCTGAAGGCGAGCGACCGGGGAGCGACCCGGCCGCGGCCAGGGCCCCGCCGACCGCCGACGAACGCAGGAACGTCCTCCGGCTCACACCCGGTCGAGCAACGGGTGACTGGTGCTTCGAACCTGTCGACATCTGGACTCCCCTACGCGGCTGCCGGGACTGGCTGGGGTGGCGCCCCCGGGTGGCGCATCACGAACGCAGACAGACTGCCGGCCGCGCCGACGGCCAACAGCGCGAGGAACGGGACGGCGTAGCTTCCGGTGCTGTCGAACGCCACGCCGGCGAGCCAGGGACCGAGACCTCCCAGCACGCCGGTGCAGCTCATCCGGATGCCGGTCGTAACCGCGAAGGCCTGTCTGCCGAAGAAGTGCGAGAAGACGACCGGGATACTGACGAAGGCAATGCCGAACCCGATCCCCACGAGCGAGACGGCCAGCAGCGCCAGCCGGAGGTCGGCTGCCAACAGCAGCAAACCGGCGCCGAGTCCCTCGATGGCGAGCGCCAGCGCGAGCGCGCGCTGCGGCGACACCCAGTCACCGACCGCGCCGGCCAGCCGACCGGCGATGCTGATCAGCGCCATGGTGCCGACAAACCCGATGGCGACCGCTTCGGCATGTCCGACATCGATGAGGTGGAGCGTCAAGTGGGCCACGACGGTGTTGTAGGGCACGGCATAGGCCACGCCACACACCAGCATGAGGACAAACTGCGGCGTCCGTATCGCCTGGGCCGCCGTCCACCGGTCGGCTTCGGCGGCCAGGATCACGCGACCAGGGTCCTCATCCTTCCGGGGCGCGACACCGTCTCGGTGCTGTCCGAGCACCTCGGGACGCTCACGCACGAACAGGGCAGCGACCAACGCCAGACACAGAGACAGACCGGCAATCAGGAGCCACCCGGTGCGCCAGTCGTAGTGCCTGAGCACCCAGGCATCAGCCGGCGCGACCAGACGACCGACCAGCCCCCCCACCGCGAAGATGATGCCGATGACGAGCGCGCGCCGACGGAGGAACCAGTTCTGGCCCAGGGTCTGGGCCGGCACGATCGTCGAGAAGCCGATCCCGATCCCGCCCAGCACCGAGAACCCGAGATAGGCATCGGTCGCCGTCTCGGCTCGAGAGAGCATGAACAAGCCGAGCGCGGTCGTGCAGAACCCCGCCGCCATGACGGTGCGCAACCCGATACGCACGATCGCCAGTCCGACCAGAAGTCCGACCAGCTGGTAGAGCACGTTGAACAGGCCGAAGACGCCGCCGATGTCCCCCCGGCCGACGTTCAGGTCGCCGACCATGCGGGGGGCGAAGATGCTCCAGCTGTAGAACACGGGCGACATGCCGAATCCGTAGCAGACCCCGGCCACCACCACGATGACCCACCCGTAGAAAAGTCGTGAAGTCACCGGGCAGCGGAAGGCTGGGGCTTGCGCGGGATCAACTCGTCGCGCATGGCGGTGTTGTAGGCAAAGATGGCGGCCACGACGGCCATCTGCACGGCGTCGTCACGCTGGACCCGGTCGAAGAAGTCCATGTTGCTGTGGTGCGTGCGGGAGTTGTACTCGAGACGGTCCTGGATGAACTGAAAGCCGGGCAGGCCCACCACGTCGAAGGGCACATGATCGGTACCCGACACGCTACGGGGCCCCATCGTCGTCACGCCGAGATCGCCCATCGACGCAATCCAGTCACCGAAGACATCGGCCGCCGCCGAGTTCCCCTGCAGCCAGATCCCATGTAGTCGGCCGGCGCCGTTGTCGATGTTGTAGTACGCCGACAACCGCGCATGATCGGGGCGGATGGTCTCGCCGTCGGCGTAGTGCCGCCTCACATACTCGCGGGAGCCGAGCAGGCCCTGCTCTTCGCCGCCCCAGAGCGCCAGTCGGATCGTCCGACGAGGTTGGGCCCCGATGGTCTTGAGGATCCGCATGACCTCCATCATGGCGGCGACGCCGGTGGCGTTGTCAGTGGCCCCAGGCGAGGCATGTGTGGTGTCGAAGTGGGCTCCGATCAGCACGACCTCATCGGCCAGATCCGTGCCTGGGAGCTCGGCCAGGAGGTTGAAGGCGTTCTGCGAATCCGGCGCCGACGACTCTGGATGGAACTCGGTCTCGACGTGCAGCTCGACGCGAACAGCGATCCCTCTCTCGAGCAACCGCACCATCCGGTTGTAGTGCTCGACGGCGATGGTCACGGCGGGTACCTGCGAGCCCGCCCGGTCGTCACGAGGCCCGCTTGTGCCGACGAAGATCGTACCGCCGTCGGTTCGCTGGGTACGGATGGGCAGCCCGCTGCCGGCGCCGACGACCACGCTGTCGCTTCCTCGGTCCAGCACCGCGACGACGCCCTCGTAGCGATAGAACTGCTGCACCTGGGCCGCGAAGGCCCGCGCGGCCGAGGCGGACGAAGTGCGCCGGCTCGTCGACGGAGGCGGCGGCTGGATACGGCTTGCATCGGCCAGCTGCGATTCCGACATCCGGAGCACCACATCCCCTTCGAGCATCGGGACATCACGCGCCGGTTGGGGGAGCACGACCTTGCCGGCCAGGGTG
>CAJWMX010000393.1 GCA_913043805.1 uncultured Acidobacteriota bacterium
CGAGCCGATCAGCAGCCGGTAGCACTGCTGATGGTCGATCTCGTCGGTGTCGAAAATACGGTAATCCATCACCCTCTCCAAACGGTCGTCATGGCCAGGCTTGTCCCGGCCATCCACGTGGCGACCATCGTACCGCTCGCACGACGTGGATGCCCGCAACAAGTGCGGGCATGACGAAATCGGTAGGGTGCCGGCTTTGCCTCGCCTTTGGGCTTCGTGTATGCCCCTCCCATGTCCGACACGCCTTCTGACGACCTGTCCCTGACCGGCCGCGCGGCCCTGCCCGAGGGGTATGCCTTCCTGCTCGCCGCGTATCCGCGTGCGGTCTGGGACGAGCATCCGAACAACGGCCAGTGGTGCAGCTTCTGGCTCGAGCGACACCAGATGTTCCGGGACTTCTCGGCCGCGCTCGCCGACGCCTGCGCGCAGCTGGCCGACGGCGAGGTCGAGGCCCAGGCGTTCCACGAATGGTTCCTACCGCGGGTGAATTTCTACTTCGGTGAGATCGACACCCACCACAAGGTCGAGGAATATAACTACTTCCCGGCGCTGGCCCGGGCGGACGCCCAGATGGCGCGGGGGATCGCGCTGCTGGAGGGCGACCACCGGGCGGTCCACGACTTGCTGCTGGCGGCCCACCAGGCGGTGGTGGCGCTGGACGGGGCCATCCGCGAGACGCCGGCCGAGGTCGCCGCGGCCGCCCCGCGTGCCCATGACGGGCTGGCGGCGCTCGGCGCCGGGCTCGGGCGTCATCTGGACGACGAGGAGGACATCATCGTGCCGCTGATCCTCGACCGGTCGGAGCCGGTTCTCGGGATCGGGTAGGGCGTCCGTTTCCTAAACGGGCGGGTTTGAAATCCGCCCCTACAGACCGGCGCCGACCTCGTGTAGGGGTGGGTCTGTGACCCGCCAGGGAAGGGCTGTCTATTCCAGCCGTCTTGTAGCACTCAGCCAAGGTCGGATAGTTGAACACCGTTTCCACGAAGTAGTCGATGGTGCCGCTGTGGGCCATTGCGGCTTGGCCGATATGGATCAGGTCCGAGGCGCCCTCGCCGAGGATACTGACGTCGAGGACGTCGCGGGTCTCGGTGTCGAACATAATCTTCAGTATGTCGGTGTTGTCGCCGATGATCTGGCCGCGGGAAATCTCGCGGTAGAACGCCTTGCCGACTTCGTACGAGACGCCCGCGGCGGTGAGCTCTTCCTCGTTGGCGCCGACCACCGAAACTTCCGGGATCGTTTAGATCCCGTAGGGGAGCAGCTGGGCGACCCCGGAGACGGAGATGTCGAATGCATGACAGGCGGCGAGGCGACCCTGTTCCATCGACGTCGAGGCGAGCCTCGGGAAGCCAATGACGTCGCCGGCGGCATAGATGTTCGTCACGTTGGTGCGGTGGTTTTTGTCGACGGTCAGCCGGCCGCGTTCATCGGTCTCAAGCCCGGCGGCCGCGAGGTTCAGCTCGCCGGTTGCGGCATCACCGGAGAGGCCGGGCTTGGTCTGGTCCAGCATATGCGGTCCCCGCAAGTAACGGCGCTCAAGCGCCGGGAAGGCAGCCACACTCGCCTGTTTTGGTTAAGAAAGCCTTGGTGAGGGCTATTCCAGCGCGTTGGCGGCGCGCAGGCCGGCGATCATCGACGAGCCCATCATGAAGCCGAAGCTCTTCTGCGGATCGTCCGCGATGGCCCGCATGGCGTAGTGGGACTTCTGGCGCTCGGCCGGATCCTTCTCGGCGATGAACTTGGTATTCCGGATCGTCTGCTGGCGCACATCCTCAAGCGCCACGTGGCGGCGCTGGCGGGTATAGCGGTCGAGCACGCTGTCCTCGGCCTCGCCGCGCCAGATCTGCCCCATCTTTTCGGCGAAGTTGACCGCGTCGTGAACGCCGGAGTTCATGCCCATTCCGCCCATGGGTGAATTGATGTGGGCGGCATCCCCGCCGATGACGATACGGCCCTTGCGGAAGTCTTCCGCCACGCGCTGGTGGATCGACCAGATGTTCCGATGCAGCTCGACCACGGCGCCGGACTTGCCGAAGAAGGCGGCCATGCGTGCCTCGGCCACGTCGTCACGCACCGCCACGTCATCGGACTCTCCCTCTCGGGCCGAGAATGTCACCCGCCAGTATTTCGGCAGGTGCAGGATCACGCACCACTCGTCGGGGTCGGAGATGTAGGCGACGCCGGCGATGTCGGGCATGGCCTCGCTGACGTCGAAGGTGGTGCCGTATTGGACGACCTTCTCGTCGTAGGTGAAGCCATCGAAGCCGACGCCGAGCGACCGGCGGATGTTCGAGCGCGCGCCGTCGGCGCCGAAGACGTAGCGGCCGCGGAAGCTCTCCTCGCCGTCGGAGGTGGCGGCGCGGACGGTGACGTGGTCGGCGTCCTGCTCGGCCCCCAACACCTGGTGGGAGAAGCGGACCTCGACATTCGGGTGATCTTCGAGCGTGCCGTAGAGGGCGCGGTTGAGCTCCATTTGCTCGCACTGGACCCGGTAGGGATACTTCGTCTCGTCCGTCAGCGCCCCCAGGTCGAACTCGGCGACGACGCCGGTCTGTCGGTCGCGGAACTGCCAGACGGGCGTGACCCTGCCGTCGTCGAGGACCGCGTCGACCATACCGAGCTGGTCGAGATACTCCAGCGTCGGCGGGTGAAACGTCGTGGCGCGGCGATGGTCCTGGGGTGCCTCCTGTTGCTCGAGCAGGAGGACCGGGATGTTCTGGTTCGCGAGCGACAGGGCGGCGATCAGCCCTGTGGGGCCGCCGCCGGCGACGATAATCCGTTCGTCGGGATTTGAGGACATTTTCATGCACAGCAGGCAGTTGCTCGAAGGACTGAATTTAGTGCATCAGCGGGCGGCGGAAAAGCCGGTCGCTTGACTCGTTGAGTTTCACACCGCAAAACCTGTTTTCATGAGTATGAATGATGGCGTGAAGACAGCGGTCCGTACGGTCAATCTCTTCGAGGCGTTCTCGCGCCGCAAAGGACCAATGACCCTGACCCAGATCGCGGAGGCCCTGTCGGCCCCGATCAGCAGCTGTCACGGCTTGGTGCGGACCCTGAGTGCCCGCGGTTATCTCTACACCTCCGAGCGCAACCGCGAGATCTATCCGACCAAGCGGCTGCTGGAGATCGCGAACACGATCGCGGCCCATGATCCCGTGCTCGAGAGCATCGTGCCGGAACTCGAGGCGCTGCGCGACGCCACCGACGAGACCGTCCTGCTTGGCCGTCGCCAGGGCGACACGATCCTCTATCTCGACGTGATCGAGGGCGGACAGACGCTGCGCTACTCGGCGGGCGCGGGCGATATCAAGCCGATGCATTCGAGTGCCATCGGCAAGTCGTTCCTCGGCCGCCTCGACTCGGGTGAGCGGGCGGCGCTGGTAGCACGGCTACCGCTGGACCCGCGAACGCCCAACACGATCACCGAGCGTGAGCCCCTGACCGACGATCTGGCCAAGGGCGCCACGCGGGGCTACTTCGTCACCCGCGGCGAGAACGTGGTCGACGTTATGGGCATGGCAACGACGGCCGACGTCTATGGCGAGACCTTCGGCGTCGCAGTCGCGGGACCGCTCGCGCGCATGGAGGCCGGAGAGGAGGCGCTCGCGGGTGAGCTCCTGGCGGCCAAGGCGCGCCTCGAGGCCCTGGGGGGAACGATATGAGCGGCGCGGTCGTCCGGCCGGACGCGACGGCACCCGCCTGGGCGGTTGCGCTCTATGACGTGCTGGTGCGCCAGAACATCTGCCAGGTCGCCTATGTGCCCGACGCCGGGCACTCCCGCCTGATCGAGCGTTGTGACGCCAACCCCGAC
>CAJWMX010000394.1 GCA_913043805.1 uncultured Acidobacteriota bacterium
TTTCTGGCGTGCCATTTCCCTGTCGTCTCGGCCTCTAACGGAGGAGAAGAGATGATGTCACCCGTTCAACTCGGTCTACCAGGCCACGAAGTGGGCCATCGAAGGCTGGAGCGAGAGTCTCGCGTTCGAGCTGGCACCGTTTGGCGTCGGAGTGAAGACGGTGTCGCCAGGGGGTATCGCGACGGACTTCGCGGGCCGGTCACTCGACGTGGCCGCCCATCCGGCCTACGAAGGCTCCATCCAGAAGGTGATGACGGTGTTCCAGGACCCGGAACGGGCGAAGAACTACTCAACCGCCGAACAGATCGCCGAGGTGGTCTACGAGGCGGCGACCGACGGTTCGGACAAGCTTCGCTATATGGCGGGAGCGGACGCGCAGGCGCTGTACGCGCAGCGGCTCGAGGCAGGCGACGAGGCGTTTCGCAAGGGGATCGAACAGGCGTTCATGGCCCTCTAGCCCCCAGCCCTTCCCCCGGCGGCTAGCGAATCACATCGAAGTCGGCGGCCCACTCGTGCGGGCCCCACTGGATGACCAGACGGCCGCCGTCGGCCGAGGTGGGCACCAGGCGGGTCCCGAGCGGCCGGTCGGTGCGGCCGGTGCGCGCGTAGCTCACGGTCGTCTGCGACGCGTTGTATTCCGAATTGTGCTGCGTGCCCCAGGAGTCGGGTTCGTTGTTGAAGATCAACCGCCAGCTGTCACCGCGGCGCTGGAGCCACAGTCCGTAGGAGCCGGCGAACCCTTCCGACAGATTCCCGGTCGGCACCGCGGCGGTGCCGAAGCGGAGCGAAACCTCTGAGCGAAGCCGCATCACTGCAGCTTCGGTCAGACGAATGACGCCCCCATCCTCGACATCCGCGATGGCCGCGTAGTCCGGATGATCGATGCCGATGTCCTGCCAGGCCAGGGTCGCGATCCGGTCGCCTCCCGGAAGGACGATGGCGCTCTCGTGCCGCTCGTTCAACCGGATGCCCCGGGAGACCGCGTCGGCCACCGCGCTGTCTTCGAACTCGCGCGCCCCGTCACCAGCGGCGCCCGCCGCGACCTGGGCCGCACTGGCCCCACCCTCGGGCGGGTCGGCAAAGAAGAAGTCGGCCGTCCAGAGCCGATCGCCCCACCGCATCTCGAGACGCCCGGTCTCGTCGCTGGTGGGCGCGATATTGGCCGCAAAGGTCGCGTAGCTCGCGTCTGCCGCCTGGGTCGACAGCATAATGGTCCCGCTGCTGGTCGCCATCGCGCCGTCGGCGCCTACCCATCGGGCGTCCAGCAGGAAGCCGTCCGCATCGCGCATCAGCCACAAGTCATAACGAACGGCGCGCGCCGCCTCCTGCCCCTCTGGGGCCGCCCCGTCGAGTGTGCCAATCCGCAAGAGCGGCATGCTCTCGATGGTGGCCACGTGCACGCCGCCATCCTCCGGTCCCGAGCCGTTGATAAGCGCGCGATGCGCGTCCGCCGCCAAACCTGGCTCCCACGCCACCGACACCGGCCGGTTGTCGAGCGTCAGCACCGAACGGATGCGCCCGTCGTCGGGCACCGGCTGGGCCGGTGCCGCAGACGGCACGACCAGAGCCAGGCCGAGACCGAGCAACAGCAATCGGGAAGAGGACATACGCATGAAATACCTCGTCAGTACGAAAAGAGGCACGCCCAGGGGGCGTGCCTCTCAGAGTTTCCCGAGTAGTACAAACTGCGCTAGTTCTCGTCGGTGGTGGCCGGCGCGTCGTCGAGCTCGACGTAACTCACGAAGCCGAGGGCCATCTCGTCGTTGGTCCGCGGACCGAAACCGATCGGCCGATCAGCGTTGAAGGCACGCCGGGTGCCACGGTCGCCAGTGTTGTCGTACCAGAAGTCCACTTCGAGGCGAGTGCCCTTCGGCAGCAGCTTCGGCTCCTTGTACTTGTAGGTGAGCTGCCACGCCTGGTCGTAGGCCGGCACGTCCAGCAACAGCTCCTCGGTACCATCGGGATAGTAGGCGATGTAGCGGGACCCAACCGCACGCAGGTGCGCGTGCGGCCAGAGGTTCAGCATCAACGTGTCCTTCTTCATGGTCCGCGCCATGCCAATCCGATAGTTGTCCACGTTCGGCGGAATCTCGAAGCCGTTGTTGCCGAGCGTATCGGTGATGACCTCGTGCTCGACCTCGTCCTTGTTGGCGAGGAAGAAGCCAACCTGCGGCTGGCTCGTGAACGAGCTCCCTTCGCCCGGCTCCTTGTTGAAGTGCATGTTGAACGCCAGGACCGACCCGGGCTCGATCTTCATCCCGTAGCCCTCGGGCAGCATGCCCGACTCGGCGCCCTCGGCCACGCAGGCCAGCAGGCCGCCCAGGCCGATGGCCGATTTGCTCGACCCCTCGACCGATTCGCCGTCACCGCGAACGAACGCGCACATGTGGTGCACGCCCTCGCCTTCGGCGCCGACCTTCAGTTCCCAACCGCGCACCCAGGTCTCCTCGGAGACGACGTCAGCGGGAATCTGGGTCACGAGCGTGGTGGTGATGTCATACGCACCTTCGGGCACCACATACGGCTCGTGCATGGTCACGACGAAATCGGGCGTGCCGTGCGACCAGCCGTCGTGGGTCGCCTCGGCGAACACCTTGGGCGGCGGCGCGTCGGCGCTGTCCCCAGCCGGGGCACCCGCATCGACCCACGCCGAGATGGTGGCGATCTGGTCGCCGGTCAGGCGACGCTCGTTCTCCCAGATACCGGTCGGCTCGGTCGCGAACCAGGGCGGCATCTCGCGCGACTCCACCTTGCTCTTGATGGCGCGGGCCCAGGGACGCGTCTCCTGGTAGTCCATGAACGCCATCGGCGCGACAAGACCGCTGATGTTGTAGCCGGCGTCGCGATGGCACGCCTGGCAGTTGTCCTGGATGATCGGCAGAACATCCTTGTAGTACGTCACCGAATCCTGGGCAACGGCCGGTGTGGCCATCAGGGCCAGGCCGAGAATCGCCGCGACCGAAAGCGTGCACCGCTTGAGGCTCATGCGTGTCTCCTTGACGAACGAGAACCGGGTCTGCCGCGTATCCGGCAAATCCTGGATAAAGTACCAGTAGCATACCAGCACACCTCGCGTAGCGGGCCGGTTTTCTCTGGGTTTGTGACGCCCCCCGCGGGCTGGCGCAGGTCGCTATACTGGCAGGCTCAAGATGTGATCCCAAAGAAGATAGCGGCCGCACTCGTCTTCCTCGCACTCCCGCTGTCGGTCGCCCACGCGCAGTAGACCACGCCGCGACGCCGGCCTGGCAGCACCGTGGCGTCTCTTACTGGCGGAGCGGCGACACCAACGAGGCCCGGATCTTCGTCGCCACCCGCGACCTCCGGTTGATCGCGCTGCACGCCCACACCGGCGCGCGCCCGGCGGGCTTCGGTGAGAACGGCGAAGTCGACCTCAGCGGCACGCTGGGGCGCGAGATCGATCGCACCCGCATCCGACACTCCTCACCGGTGGCGGTCGTGCGCGACACCGTCATCGTCGGCAGTTCGGTGAGCGACCGCACCCGCACGCGAGAAGCGCCGCCCGGTCACGTGCGTGGCTACGACGCCCGCACCGGCGCCCTGAAGTGGATCTTCCACACGATCCCGCAGGGCGACGACTACGGGGTGGATTCGTGGGGCGACGGTTCGTGGCGCTACACGGGTCACACGAACGTCTGGGGCAACATGGCTGGCGACGACGAGCTCGGCATCGTCTATCTGCCGATCAGCACGCCAACCAACGACTGGTATGGCGGCATGCGCCCCGGCGACAACTTGTTCGCCGAGAGCATCGTCGCG
>CAJWMX010000395.1 GCA_913043805.1 uncultured Acidobacteriota bacterium
GAAGGCGATCACCTTCGCGCCGCGCACCGCGTTGTAGCCGCTGCCGCGCTCCGCGCCATCGTCTTCCGGGATGACGTCGGTGCCATACAGCGCATCGTAGAAGCTGCCCCACCTGGCGTTGGCGGCGTTCAGGGCGTAGCGCGGGTTGGTGACCGGCACCACCAGCTGCGGACCGGCGATGGTCGAGATCTCATCGTCGACATTGGCCGTGTCCACGGTGAAGTCGTCGCCTTCCGGCACCAGGTAGCCGATTTCCTGGAGCATCGCCTTGTATTCCGGCAGGTCGATCGGCTGGTCCCGGTTTTCCTGATACCAGGCATCGATCTGAGCCTGGAGTTCGTCGCGGGTGGCCAACAGCTCCCGGTTCCGGGGCGCCAGGCCGTCCACCAGCGACTCGAGGCCGTTCCAGAAGGTCTCCGGCGAGATGTCGGTGCCGGGCAGCGCCTCGTTGTTGATGAAGTCGTAGAGCTCCTTGTCGACCTGGAGCGATCCAGCCGCAATGCGGTCCGCCATCGGTGTCTTCCTCTTGTGGTGGGCGACCGGTGTGCCGGCCGCAACGGGGTCTCTGTCAGCGCCGGATCATATCGTGCTTCGCGTCGCGCTGGGCGGCGCGACAGACCACGTCGCCGCTTGCCTGGTCGCAGCCGCCGTGACGGCGCGACTCAGCGCCGGCAGCGGGCCGGATAGTCCATCTGGAGATAGCCAGGTGCCCCTGGCGGGAGGGGAGAGGTGGCTCCCCGGTCGCGCAGCACCGGCACCAGTTCCGGAAACTGCCGTCCGAGATTGCCGTAGAAGACGCCTTGCGCGATGGTCAGTGGGGTCCAGCCGCACTCGTTGACCTGATTGAGAGCAGCGCCTTCGTCAAGCAGGAACTCGGTGAGCTCCCTGGCGTCGCGGAGCACTGAGCCGTGAACCGCCGAGTCGCCATGCGCGTCGATGATGGTCACGACGTCGCCGAGTTCCAACATCAGTTGGACCGCTTCGAGCGCCTCTTCCTTGGTGCCGGCGCTTTCGTTCGGCCACACCCCGACGCCGGCCGCCACGAGCAGCGCCGTCGTGCCGTCCTCGTTGGTCAGCAGAGGGTCGGCCCCCAGGTCGAGCAGCAGTCGCATCATCTCGAGGTCGACCACCTTGGCGGCAAGCAGGAACGGCGTGGCGCCAATCCGGTTCAGGGAGTTTCGGTAGCCATCGCGCGGTTCCTCGGTCTGACGCGCGTTGACGTCGGCCCCGTGGTCGACCAGCGCCCGGACCAGTTCCAGATCGCTGACCCAGCCGCTCTGGCGTGGAGACGGGTTGTGCTGGTTCTTGTTCGTGTTGGGGCGTCTCGTCCAGACGATCTGGTGCAGCGCCGTCCAGCCCTGCTCCGACGCGTTGGGATCGGCCCCGCGCTCGAGCAGATGAGCCGCCAGGTCGTAGTGGGCGTTGATGATGGCCGCCACGAGGGTGCCCGTCCCGTCCGGCAGGGTCTGGTGGATGTCGGCGCCGGCATCGAGGAGTGCGTCTACTGTTTCGATGTGTCCCAGCCGGGTCGCGAACATCAACGGTGTGAAACCGGCGTCGGACCGCTCGTCCACCTCGGCGCCGGCCGCCACCAAGGGTGCCACCACGTCGGCGTGTCGCTCGGCGGCCGCCCACATGAGCGCCGTTTGCCCCCGCCAGTCTTCCCGCGCGGTCGGGTCGGCCCCGTGCGCCAGCAGCGCCTTGACACTCTCGACGACGCCGGTTCTGGCGGCGACCATCAGCGGTGTCTCGCCGGCCGGGGACGCCAGGTTCGCGTCGGCGCCGGCCTCGAGGAGCCGTTCCACGATCGCCGCGTGGCCGACGTGTGCGGCCAGCGCCAGTGGGGTGACGCCTCGGGCGTTGGTCAGGTTGGGGTCGGCCCCCTGGTCGAGCGCGCGCCCAACCGCAGCGAGGTTTCCTCCGTGCGCCGCGTGATGCAGGGCCGAGTCGCCGTCACCACGGGGCTGCGCGCTCGCGAGCAGTGGGAGGGCCAGCCAGGTGACAGCCAACGTCAGGGAGGGGCGCGACTTCCGCTGAGTCATCATGTGTCCGGCTCGCTGGCTTCGGGCTACGGGCTTCAGGCTTCAGGCGCTCTTGGTCGCTCGACGGTGCGTACCTGGCTCCCGCATCACAGATCCGCCAACCCCGTCAGCTCCTGGAGCCGCCCGGTGCTGTCTCCGAGCCCGTCGTCCATCCGGACGCCGGCCTTGTCGAGCTGGCTGACCAGTAGGTTCGTCATCGGCGTGTCGCGGGGGTACTGGAGATGCCGTCCGCCCTTCAGCTGGCCGGCCGAGCCTCCCGCCAGCAGCAACGGCAGGTCGAAGTGCGAGTGCTTGTTGCTGTCGGAGAGCGACGCGCCGTAGAGGAGCAGCGAGTGATCGAGCAGCGAGCCGTCGCCGTCCGGGGTGCTGGCCAGCTCGTCCAGGAACTTCGCGAACAGCGAGACATGGAAGGTGTTGATCTTCGCCAGCTGGGCGAGTTTCAGCGGATCGTCGCGATGGTGCGACAGCCCATGGTGCGAGTCGGGGATCCCCAGCTCGGGGTAGGCGCGTCCGTTCAGCTCGCGGCCCAGCATGAACGTGAACACCCGGGTCATGTCCACCTGATAAGCGAGCGACAGCATGTCGAACATCAGCTCGACGTGCTCCTGATACGACTCGGGGATGCCAACCGGTTGTTCGAGGGCCGGGAGCTCGGTCTCGTTCTGTTCCGACAGCTGGATCCGCCGCTCGACCGACCGCACCGCGTCGAGATACTGCGAGAGCCGCGCCTGGTCCTGTGCCCCGACGTCTCGTTGCAGTCGGGTCAGGTCGGCGGAAATCGCGTCGAGGATGCTCCGGTCCTTTCTCGATTCGGCGTGGCGACGAGCGGCCGAGCCACCCTCCCCGAACAGGCGCTCGAACACCACTCGCGGATTGTTCTCCATCGGCAGCGGCGTCGTCGGGTCCTGCCACGCGATGGTGTTCATGTAGATGCAGCTGTAGCCGTTGTCGCAGCTCCCGACCAGGAAGTCCTGCTCGATCGCCAGCTCGAGCGATCGAAGCGGCGTGGTCTGGCCCAACTGGTCGGCCGCGAACTGGTCGGCCGTCTTGCCGGCCTGTACGTCGGCGCCTTCCGTCTCCCTGGGGTGCACGCCGTTGAGCCACGTCGCCGTGGCCCGGGTGTGCTCGCCGTTGCCGTCACCGAGCGCTTCCGCCTGTCCCTGGGCCAGTCCGCTGACGACGACCGTGTGGTCGCGGTGGGCGGCGAGCGGGTCCAGGATCGACGAGAGTTCGAGCGCGCCCTTCTGTTCCGGCGTCCAGGCGTACATCGCCATGCCGTTCGGGGCATAGACCCAGCCGAGACGACGGACCGGGGCAGCCGCCCGTCCCGAGATGCCCGAGAGGGCCGGCACCATCGCGTCGAGCATCGGCAGCGCGAGGGTGGTGCCCACACCACGAATCAGGGTGCGACGCGAGAGGGTTTTCTTCGAGACGATCATGACGCCGTTCTCCTCATGCTGAACGGTGGGCTCTTGACGATGCCCAGGACGATGTCCGCGAACCGGAAGTCGGCGCCCGCCGCGTCGCGGACGATCTGACGCACGGTCGGGGCGTCGTAGTACTCAAGACCGCGACCCAGGGCGAAGATCATGAGCTTCTCCGTCAGGGTACTCACGAAACGCTCGGGGTTCGAGACCAGCGCCTCGCGCAGGCCCTCGGCCCCCTCGAACTCGGTGCCGTCGGGGAGGGCGCCGGACGCGTCGATCCGG
>CAJWMX010000396.1 GCA_913043805.1 uncultured Acidobacteriota bacterium
ATCGAGTCGCTCTGGATCTGCGGATGCCCGAGCTGAGCGAACCGGAAGTTGGCCAGCGCCTCGACCATCGACTCAGCGGTGGTCGCTGGCTGGGCTCCGGCGTGGTGAGGTGCGGTCAGGAGCCCGGCGATGAGCACGACCGCCGACGTCCAGCGAGTCGACTGCATAGGGATACCTCCGGTCAGGCGCGCAGCACGCGGCAGGCGAAGCACTTGTAGGCCTGCTGGCCCGAGAGATTGTCGAAATAGCGATCGTCGACCAGGGTGTTGGCCGGGTCGGCGTAGGTGGGGGCTCCGGCCAGCTCGGCCGTCTGCGCGAAGCCGAACCCGTTGGGCACGAACACGGTGTCGGGACGCATCGCCTCCCACACTACGGCCGTGCCGAGCACACGCCCGCGCGGGCTTTCGACGGCGATGTCGTCGCCATCGGTGATGCCGGCGGCCGCGGCCGCATCGGGGTGCAGCTGGATCAGGCGTACGCCGTCCAGCTGTTTACCACCGTGAGTCCAGTGGGTCACGCCAGCGAAGTGCACCACGCTCGAACGGCCGATCATGCCCATGAGCGGAAAGTCGCCGTGGACCGCCCCGGACGCCGGATCCCCGAGGCGCACCATCGGGGTGGCCGCGTGTGGATTGATCGGGTTGCTGACCAACTGATCCTCGTACGCGATCGACGGGTGTCCGCCCGTGACTTCCGGATGGGTATAGAAGGTCGGGAGCGCCGTGTGGCCCGCCTCCTGGAGCCGTGCGTCCAGTTCCGGTGTGTAGATCTCGATCCGACCGCTCGGCGTCAGGAACCGCTGGTCGGGGGCTCCGCCGAGACTGGCGGCTGCCTCATACCAGGACGGGTGGTCCAGATACATCGTGCTGACGCCGGGGTGATCGGTGGTGGGGCAGGGCCAGCGCATCGGCTCCGCTCTGGCTTCCAGCCGCTCGCGGGTCAGACCGGCGACGCCCGGCGTGCGCGCAACGAACTCCGACCAGAGCGTGTCGTAGTCACGCCAGGCCAGGGGAAGCGCCTCGGTCCACTCGCTGGCCGGACGCGTGCCATCGAGTCTGCCCAGCGCGTGCGCCAGGTCGATCCAGATCTCGATGTCGGTGCGGCTTTCGCCCACGCGGGGCACCGCCGCGTTCTGCCACCGGATGGCGCGGTCGTCGCGACGCATGTAGACGCCATCGGTCTCGAGCCCGCTGCAGACAGGGAGGATGACGTCGGCGTAGTAGGCGGCCTCTTCCATGAAGAGCCCGGTGTAGACGTAGAACTCGAGCGCCGCGAACGCCTCGCGGACGCGCGTCGTGTTGGCCGAGGCCAGCAGCGGGTTCCCTTCGGTGGCCACCGCGCGCAGCCGATATGGTCGTCCGGTGAGGATCGACTCGGCAAACGAGTCGGGGCCGACCGGCAGCGCCTGGTCCTTCTCGGCAACCTTTGCCTCCAGGGGAGGCAGATTGAGCCCCCCGGGCCAGGTGTTGTGCATGAAGTTGCAGCCGCCGCCGGGCACGCCGATGTTGCCGGTGATGGCTGCGAGAAACGCCAGCGTTCGGTAGGTGTCGAAGGCGCCAAGCTGGTGGGAGATGCCGGCGTTGCAGAAGATGGCGGCGGTGGGCGCCGAGGCGTAGTCCCGGCCCAGCCGGCGGATGTCAGACGCCGGGAGGTCGCAGATCTCGGCCGCCCACTCGGGCGTGTAGGCGTGCTCTCGAAGATGCGCGGCAAGCTCGTCGAAACCGAGCACCCAGTTCTCGACGGCGTCTCGGTCGTAGAGATCCTGCTCGATGACTTCGTGCAGCAGCGCCAGCACCAGCGCCAGATCGGTATGCGGCTTTGGCGCCAGCCATCGATCGGCATGCGCGGCTGTCGGGGTCTGGCGCGGGTCTACCACCACCAGCGGCGCTCCGGTGCGTTCCCGCTCCCGCAGGAGGTATTCGAAGGTGACCGGGTGCGTCTCGGCCTGATTGGTCCCCAGAAACAGGAAGAATCCGGACGACCCGAGGTCGTCCTGTCCGGTGGCGCCGTCGACACCGTAGCCGTTGGTAAAGTTGCCGAGGCCGAGCGTCCACGCCAGGGCGTTGCCGCCGGCGTCGTTGCAGACCGGTCCGACGTCGGTCGCGTTCGGGCTCCCCAGCAGGTCGAAGACCCGGCCGATCACCGAGCCAGCGCCACGAAGCATGCGTCCGGTCGTCCGGTTGGCGATGGTGCGCGCGTCGCCGGCGTCTCGGAGCTCCAGGAACTTGGCGGCGATGGTGTCGAGCGCCTCATCCCAGGTGGCCTCGCGAAACCGCGAGCCCTCGACGTTGCCCTTGGCGCCGCCGGTCCGGAGGAGCGGTGTGGTCAGCCGGTGCCGGTTGTGCACCAGCTGGCCCATCAGATCGGCTTTGACGCAGAGCTGGCCCGCCTGCACCGGATCGTCCTTCATTCCCTCGATCGAGATGACGCGTCCCCCGCGTGTTTCCACGTCGAGGCCGCAGTTGGAGTTGCAGAACTGACAGGCGCTGCGGGTCGTGGCGTCGGCTCCGAGCACCGGCGACGAGCGGGTGAAGTCGAACGCGCCGGGTGACGCCGAGGTCTCAGGTCTGGCTGCGGGATCGGATGGCGGCGCGCAGCCGGCGAACAGTCCCGCGCCGGCGCCGACGAGCGTGCCCTTGAGGAAACGCCGGCGTGTGGGACCAGAGGACGGGGAGAACGAGCGTTTGGTCAAGGCGCCTCACACGCGAACGTCCAGCCGTGCTCGCAGGCCCGGGCGTTCAGCTCGGCCTCTGGCCAGTCGTTCAGGGTGGGGCGCCCCTGGCGCAACAGGGTCCGAAGGTCGTTCACGGTGGGATCTCCTCTCGCTGGGGTGCCGGGGTTGGCCGTGTTCAGGCAGCCGGGTTCGAACCCTTGTTCGCAGGCCTGGTTGAAGAGCGCGGCGGCGACCTCGGCGTCGGGGGCGACGATGGCGCCCTCGGCGTAGTGCGCGCCCAGCTCGTTGCACGACCAGCCCGAGCCGTCGCTGCAGTCGAGGAAATGCAGCAGCGCCAGGGTGGCGCATCCCTTCCGCAGGTCGTTCTCGCAGGCCTGCTCCCAGAACAGGATGCTGTCACCGCGATGCCGGCCGTCGGCCGCGCCAATGGTGGAGATCCCGAGAAAGAACACGGCCCACACGGCCATGTGAAACAGGTTGGCTCGCCGCGGAATGGCGATGCCCTGGATCTCGCCCACGAGGAGCCGTTGCGGCAGCCTGGCCGCCACCCGGTCGATCCACTGCACGCTGAGGTTGAGCAGCGGCACGCAGAGCAGCTTGTCGTAGAAGGTCGGCTGCTGGAACTGCCCGAGCAGCTCATAGAGACCGAACACGGTGGCTCCGTAGAGCAGGCCGAAGATCAGTTTGCCGGGCGCCGTGCGGGGCGATGTCGACGGGTCGGTCACCAGCAGGTGCAGCCCTAGGAACACCGCGATCGGAATCTCGGAGTCGATGAAGAACGGCACCCCGACAATCTGGGTGTAGAGCGCGCTGAGGCCGAACAGCGTGGCCGCCGCGAACGCCGAGACCAGCGTGATGTTGAAGAAGTACATCGCCACCATCCCGATGGCGAACAGGAACAGATAGGGCTGCGGCGCCAGGTTCAGCGTGGTGGCGATCTGGTCGCCCCAGGTGATGTTGGTGGTGCCGGTGAAGATCAGCACCAGCGAGAACAGACCGAGCGAGAAGGCCGACGGGTTGAAGATGTGGACCCGACGCCCGTCCCGTTCCCA
>CAJWMX010000397.1 GCA_913043805.1 uncultured Acidobacteriota bacterium
TGCATGATGAAAACTGCGCCCCGTCGCGAGCACGATCTCGACACCCTGGGCACTGGCGGCGCCGACGGCGACGCGGTTCGCTTCGGGGAGCTTGCTCCGCCCGTCGAGCAACGTGCCATCGATGTCGATGGCTATCAGCGTGATGGGGGCAGCGCTCGAGCTCCGGGCGCCCGATGAAAGGTCGGACATCGGTGACGGGTGGATCAATGAGGCGTGTCGACCGCGAGCTCTTCACGCAGACTGTAGTGCGACTCGATGTACTGGTCGACCAGGAGTTGAAACGCCTCGGCGAGCTCGTCGTAGGATCCGCGGAGCGTCGTGGCGTGTTCGCCGTCTATATACACCGGGCAGGTCGGCTCCTCGCCCGTGCCCGGAAGGCTGATGCCGATGTTGGCCGCCTTGGATTCGCCCGGGCCGTTGACGACGCAGCCCATCACGGCGACCGTCATCTCCTCGACCCCTTCGTAGCGGGTCTTCCAGACTGGCATCATGTCCCGCACATGGCCCTGGATCCGCTCGGCAAGCTCCTGGAAGGTGGTGCTGGTCGTTCGGCCACACCCGGGACATGCCGTAATACTGGGGGAAAAGGACCGCAGTCCGAGGGCCTGCAACAGCTCGCACGCCGCATACACTTCCTCGCGCCGGTCGCCGCCGGGTTGCGGGGTCAGCGAGACGCGGATCGTGTCGCCGATGCCGGCCTCGAGCAGCACGCCCATGGCGGCCGCCGACCACACCTGGCCCTTCAGGCCCATGCCCGCCTCGGTGAGGCCCAGATGGAGCGGCTGGGTGGTCTGCCGAGCGAGTTCGCGATAGATGGTAATCAGGTCCCGTGGCGTGGAGACCTTGCACGAGATCACGATCTGATCGGTACCGAGACCCGCCTCGAGCGCCAGCGACGTGGACTCGAGGGCGGAGATCACCATGCACTCGTTGATGATCTCCTCGGAGGTCAGTCCGAGTGCCCGGTCGGTGTTCTCTTGCATCCTGGACATCACCAGGTCCTGGTTCAGTGACCCGCCGTTGACCCCGATCCGTACCGGTTTGCCGTGCTCACCTGCGATCTTGCAGATGGTCGTGAACTGTTCGTCACGCCGGTTGCCGGTGCCGACGTTCCCGGGGTTGATCCGATACTTCGCGAGCGCGGCGGCGCAGTCTGGATGGCGACTCAGGAGTTGGTGTCCGTTGTAATGGAAGTCGCCGATCAGGGGAGTGTCGCAGCCCTGGTCGAGCATCCGCTGCCTGATCTCAGGCACGGCCGCCGCGGCCGCGGGCGTGTTGACGGTCACCCGGACGAGCTCCGAGCCGGCCTCGCTGAGCTCGACGCACTGGGTCGAGGTTGCGGCGGCATCTGCCGTGTCGGTGATCGTCATGGACTGGACGACCACGGGCGCGCCGCCCCCGATCTGAACGTGACCGACCTTGACCCCGGTGGTGCGGTGCAGCTTGATTGACGGCATGTGCGGTTCGGGAACGGGACCGCTCCCGTTCAGGATGATACCACCCGCTCGGAGCCCTACCGGCCCGTCCGACGACGCATCGATCGCAGGGTGGCGCGGACCGCCTCGATGGTCTCGTCGACGTGTCTCGTCGTGTGCGCCCCAGAGAGGAACCAGCCCTCGAACTGTGAAGGCGGAGGGTAGACGCCCCTGCTGAGCATGCCACGGAAGAAGCGGGCGTAGCTGGAGGTATCGGCTTTCGTCGCGCCCTCGTAGTCTCGTACGGGCGTCTTGCTGAAGAAGGGGGTCAGAACCGAGCCGTGGGCACTGACCTGGAGGTCGATGCCCGCGGCCCTGGCGCCGTCGGCGAGGCCTTCGGCCAAGCGGGTGCCCAGACGGGCCAGCCGCGCGTACAGCTGTGGTGTCAATTGCGACAACGTCCACAGACCGGCCGTCATGGCCAGAGGGTTCCCCGACAACGTCCCGGCCTGATACATCCCGCCGGCTGGCGCGACCTGCTCCATCAGATCCCGTCGTCCACCGTAGGCGCCCACCGGAAGGCCGCCGCCAATGATCTTGCCGAGGCAGGTCAGGTCCGGCCGAATGCCAAAACGTTCCTGCGCGCCGCCTGGTCCTGCCCGGAAGCCCGAGATGACCTCGTCGAAGATCAGGACCGCGCCGTGGTCGGTCGCAAGCGATCGGAGGCCGTCTAGGAACCCCGGGACCGGAGGCACGACACCCATGTTGCCGGCCAGCGGTTCTACGATGATGCCAGCCACCTTGCCGCGATGACTCCGCAGCAGCCGTGTGACCGAGTCGAGATCGTTGTAGCGGGCGACGAGCGTGTCGGCCGCTACCGCCTTTGGCACGCCCGCGCTGTTGGGAACGCCCAGCGTGGTCGCACCCGAGCCGGCCTGGACCAGAAACGCATCGCCATGCCCGTGGTAGCAGCCGGCGAACTTGATGACCCGGTCGCGCCCGGTCGCCGCACGCGCCAATCGCAGGGCGCTCATCGTGGCCTCGGTCCCCGAGTTCACGAATCGAACCCGCTCGACCGACGGCATCAGCGCCCGGACCGCCTGGCCAAGGTCGACTTCGAGCGCGGTCGGTGCCCCGAAGCTGGTGCCGCGGCTCGTCGCGTCGGCCAGCGCGCGGGTCAGGCCCGGCGGGGCGTGCCCGTGAATCAGCGGCCCCCACGACATGACGTAGTCGATGTAGGAGCGGCCGTCCTCGTCCACCAGCTGGGCGCCGCGGCCTCGGCGGATGAACGGAGGTGTGCCCCCGACCGCGGCGAAGGCCCGGACCGGGCTGTCGACTCCCCCTGGGAGGATCCGTTTCGCGCGAGAGAACAGGGTGGCCGATGCGCCGCGCCTCGATGGACTCATAGCCGGGGAACGATATCACGCCAAACGACGGCGGGACCCCCGGTTGCTATGGCTCGTGGGGCAGTGCCAGAATGAAAGAGGATTCGCGTGTGAGCCGCGGGTCAGACGAGTGAAAGGACGATGATGCAGAGACTGCTGACGGCGGGGTGTGTAGGGGTCGCGTTGGTCGGGTTGGTCGTCGGTCTGAGCATGACCGGAGCGAGCCCGTCGGTCGAGGTCCAGGCGTCGTCAACGCTGCAGGACGCGACCACCAACGACGGCGTGTTCTCCTCCGCCCAGGCGCGTCGCGGTCGTCGGGTTTACAACCGGGATTGCGCGTCGTGCCATGGCACCGAGCTCCGTGGCGGCGAGATGGCGCCCGGCGTCGCCGGCAGTGATTTCATCGTGTTCTGGGTCGATCTCTCGGTCGGGGCGCTGTTCGAACGGATCAAGGTCTCGATGCCAGAGGACGGTCCGGGCCGCCTCTCAGACGAGGAGTACACGGACGTCGTCGCCTACATGCTCGACCAGAACGACTTTCCGTCTGGCGATGAGGAGCTTCCTGCCGACAAGGCGGCTCTCGACAAGATCATGATCGTGGCGGCCGAATAGGGCCGCCGGCGCGCGTTCAGCCGTGATGACCGAGGACGATCGCAGCCCGACGCTCGATCGCTTTCTCCCGTACGCCGCCGGAATCTTCGTCCTCGCACTCGTCATCCGCGTCGTCCACACCCTCCAGATCAGGACCGCCTCGTTTTTCCCGCTCCTGATGGGAGACGCGCAGAGCTATCACAGCTGGGCGCAGGAGCTGGCTGGGGGGGACTGGGTCGGCACCGAGGTCTTCTACCAGGCGCCGCTCTACCCATACTTCCTCGGTCTGGTCTATACGGCGTTCGGCGAGGGGCCGCTGGTGGTGCGGATG
>CAJWMX010000398.1 GCA_913043805.1 uncultured Acidobacteriota bacterium
GGCGTATCTGGAGTTCGCGTTCAACCTGCATCCGGTCGGCTACGAGCCGGAGGTGCAGTGGGTGCGGCGGTTCACCGGCAACGGCATCGACATCTCGGTGAAGCCGACCATGAAGGACCAGGAGCTTCACGCCTACGTGGTGCTGCAGCAGAACACCAAGATCCTGACCTTTGAGCCCCACATGCACGCACCCGGTATTCGTATGTGCCTCGAGGCG
This sequence comes from uncultured Acidobacteriota bacterium, assembly GCA_913043805.1. Lineage (GTDB taxonomy): Bacteria > Acidobacteriota > Vicinamibacteria > Vicinamibacterales > UBA8438 > UBA2994. The sequence goes on from CAJWMX010000398.1 coordinate 218, forward strand.
ATCTGGGGTCATCAGATCGAGACCTTGACCTGTGCCGGCTACGACCACAACTGGGTGCGCAGCTACGTCTATGCCGACGATGCCGCACCCCTGCTTCCCGAAGGGACCATCCTGCACCTGACCGGGTTCATGGACACCACCCCGTCGAATCGCAATGTTGCGGACCCGCGGAACTGGGGCGGGGGAGGCCGGCGTTCGGTGGCCAACATGTTCATCGATCTGGGTGAGGGGATCGCGCTGTCCGATGAGGAGTTCGAACGGGAGATGCGGGCGCGCCGGGAGCGTCTGAACCTGACGAAGAACGACTACGTCATCGGGTGTCCCCTGTGTCTGGCCGAGTTCCCGTCCCAGATGGAGGCCGAGGGTGGCCAGTAGAGGCAGGGGCGCGGCCGGTCGTGGCGTGAGATTGCTGGGAGTGCTCTGCGTTGGGCTCCTGATGGCGGCCAACGCCGGAGCGCAGTCGAGCTACTCGCGCGGGCAGGGCGTCTGGCCTGCGTTCGAAGGCTGGTGGCAGAACGACGACGGCACCTACACCCTGTTTTTTGGCTACATGAATGACAACTGGGAGCAGGTGCTGGACGTACCGGTCGGCCCGATGAACAACATCGAGCCGGGTGGGCCGGACCAGGGGCAGCCGACGCGCTTCCTGCCCAGGCGCAACCTGTTCCGCTTCGAGATCGTGGTGCCGGCCGATTTTGGGGACAAGGAGCTGGTCTGGACCCTGACGGCCAACGGACAGACGAACCGCACCTATGCCTCGCTACGTACCGACTACCTCGTCGACAAGCAGACGATCGCCACCGAGGTCGGGGCCAATAGGGGTGGGGTCAGCCAGGACTGGCAATGGAATGAGCCCCCCTCCGTGCGACTCGACGTGGATGAGCCGCGGCGGGTCAAGGTGGGGGAGCCGCTGACGTTGACGGCGTGGGCGAGCGACGAGGACGGCATCCCGTCCTCGACCAAGATGGGCGTCACGCTGCGACCCCAGGGACCGCGTTCGTCGCGGCGTGATCGGCACCCGGCCTACACGCCGCCCCGGCAGATCGTGCCTGGCACCAACAACGGCCTCCGCTTCTCCTGGTATGTCTACCGCGGTGAAGGGGAGGTGTCGTTCGACCCGGTTCAGATGAAAACCTGGCAGGACAGCAGGCCGTATGCGAACTCGCCGTGGTCGCCGCCCTTCACGCTTCCTTCGGTGCCTGAAGACGGGAAATACGAGGTGACTGCTACCTTTGATGAGCCCGGGACCTACGTCCTCCGGGCACTCGCCGGCGACGGCGCGCTGTTCTCCTGGCAGGACGCCGTGATCACGGTCGATCCCTAGGGCGTTTGAACCGTGGCGCAGGGCTTCAGCTCTGCGATGATCGCGCCGGGGCTCTCACGGCGCGATCCGCTCATAGACCCTGATGACACGGCGGTTCCGACCCATCAGGGTGAAGGTGTCGCCGGGGATGTCGTAGTCCCAGCGTAGCGTCTCGGCCTCGTCCTCCAGAATCAGGTGGTCACCCTCGTGCGTGATCGCGAAGCGTCGCTGCGGGATCTCGGTCACGCGGAGCGGGGCGTCCTCGGGGGTCGGTCCGCGACGGTCTTCTGAACGTTCGTACCCATAGGTCCACCCCGTCGCATCCCAGGTGTAGGGCCCGTAGCCGGCGGTCGACTCGAAGCCGCCTTGTCCCAGACGGTGTCGGGTGGCCATCACCCAGCCGTCGTGGACCATCCACATGCCTTCCATCTCGGGGGGATGCAGCACGCGGTCGCCCACGTGCCACTCGATCAACCGCCACGACCCTTCGATGACCGCGCGGATCTCGTCGTCGGGCTGCTCCTGTGCCAGTCCTGGTGAGGCTAGCAGCAGTGCTGCGCCAAACGCCGCGGCCGCGATTCGTGTTCTCCGTGCCGGGGGGCGAACCGTGTGAGGCATGCCTTCTCCTCGAATCAACCGTAGGCCGATGATACGCCCGCCCGAGTCCTGCGTATAATCGCGCCCATGTCTCCACGACCCGTCGTCGATCGGCGACGATTCCTCGCCAGTAGCGCCGGCGCGATGGGCGCGGCGTTCTTCTCGCGGCTGCCGCTCGGCGCGATGGTCGAGCAGGGGGCGCCGCCCGCGGTCCAGGATTGGGACGTCGGGGCCGTTCGTCACCTGCTCCCGCAGGTCAGCGCGACCCGGATGCTGGTGAAGGCCTCGTTCGGGAGCCCGCTCTCGGAGGCGCCTCGCCTGCACGTCGGTTCGACGTCGGTCGACGGCGAGATGAGTGACACCGCCGGCGAGTACTGGCAGTTCGACGTCGCCGACCTCGAGCCGGGTCGCCGCTACGACCTGTCGCTTTCTGACGCGGGCGGGCGCGCGCTCTGCGAGCCCTGGCCACTCTCGACGTTCCCGGCGCCCGACAGCCAACCGGATCGTTTCCGGATGCTGTTCTTCACCTGCGCGGGCGGTCCCGGCGGCAGCTACGAGGGGATCGGGCAGCGCCAAGGGTTCCTGCCGACCTCGATCCGGAATCGGCTGCTTCGGCGGGCGCTGTCGTTCGCGCCCGATGCGGCGGTCGCCAACGGTGACCACATCTACTGGGATCTGCACACCTGGCAAGGCGACAACGCCGGGGAGCTGAGCCCGCGCGGTCGGGAGTCCAACTTTGACTTCGGGGCCTCGGTCTTCGGCCACAGCAACGAGGCGGCGATGAAGGCGGCCGTCGCCCCCCAGTTCGTGCCGATCTATGGCGCGGACTTCCGCTCCGTGCCGACGTTCTTCCTGCAGGACGACCACGACCACTGGGAGAACGACGCGGTCACCGATCTCATCGCCAGCTTTCCCGTGCCGTGGTTTCAGCTGCAACTGGCCCGGGCGACCCAGCGGTTGTTCTATCCGGAGTTCCTCCCGGATGCGCGTCGACCGACCGGGTTGCCGTGGTCGGGGGCGTTCGATCGGCGCGACCTCTCGGAGAGCTTTGGCACCGTGCGCTACGGTGATCTCGCGGAGGTTCTACTGTATGACGTGCGCCGAACCATGAACCTCGGCGGTCCCAACGCGGTGTTCATCGATAGACAGGTAGAGCGCTGGCTGACGGACCGGACGGCGGACGAGGAGACGCGCCATCTGGTGCATGCGCCGTCGAACCCGTTCGGCTGGAGCGCGGGCAAGTGGGGCGAGTGGTACCCGGACATCCTTGACTCCGAGCGTGGCGAGTTGACCACCGCGATCGAGAAGCCGTACTGGCAAGACGGGTGGCTGCGCCAGCACGACCGGCTGCTGCAGGCGATCGGCAGCCAACGACAACGCGCGGCTCTCGTCATCAGCGGCGATCTGCATGCCATCGGAACGGGTCGGTTGCACCGCGCCGGAACCGTGAATCTGGCCGCGCGTCCGGTGACCGCGGTGCTCAGCGGCCCGATCGGCACGTCGATCCGAGGTTTTCCGTCGGTTGTCCGTGGGATCGGTGCGACGCCCCCGGCCCATCTGGACGTCGAGGAGTCGGCGGCGCCTATCGAGGATCACGGCTTCA
>CAJWMX010000399.1 GCA_913043805.1 uncultured Acidobacteriota bacterium
CGCCCCCCTCTCCCAACGGGCTCTTTCGCTCGCTGCCCGGTGGGATCGAGGAACTGGTGACGACGCTTCGGGACGCGCTTCCCGCCGCGTCGCTGAGGTGCAACGCGCAGGTGTCGCGGGTGGAAGGCCGAGGACCGTATCGGGTCGTTCTCGGAACCGGGGAAATACTGGACGCCGATGCGCTTATTCTCGCGGTGCCAGCCTATGCCGTCGCCGAGATGCTGCGCGCGCTCGACGCTGAGCTGGCTACCCTGTGTGAGGGCGTCCGTTACATGTCGACGGCCACGGTGCTGCTGGCGTACCCGGCGGCCGCCGTGCGACAGCCGCGCACGGGCACGGGGTTCGTCGTGCCGCGGGTTCAGCCGGACACTCGCTTGATGGCCGGCTCGTGGGTGACGTCGAAATGGCCCGGTCGAGCGCCGGCCGGCCAGGTGCTGGTGCGGGGCTTTCTGGGCGGAGCGCGCGATCCCGACGTGCTCGAGCGGGATGACGAGACGCTGCGGGCGGAAACCCACGACACGTTCGCGCGGTTGCTCGGCATCGACCAGCAGCCGGGAGTCAGCCGGGTCTATCGCTGGCCGCGGGCCATGGCGCAGCACGAGGTCGGCCACCAGGCCCGCGTACGTGAGGTGGAACGTCGCCTAGCCGACTGGCCCGGGCTCTTGGTGACCGGAGCCGGATTCCGTGTCTCTGGGGTGCCGGACTGCATCTCGGACGGTCGGGCGACCGCCCGCGCCGTCCTCTCGTGGCACAGCGAGCAGGGAAATGCCCCCTGAGGGGATCAGTCGTCGCCGTCCAGTTCCGCTTCGAGATGCGGATCCGCCTCGGCTGGAGGCTCGACCGGCCTGGCCTTGGCCTTGGCCTTGGCGGTTTTGGTGGTCTTCCGCTTGCGCGTCCGGGGACGCGTGGTCGGCGCCGGCTCGCTCGACGGCTCGATCTTGGCGATGCTCGTCAAGAACTTGCGGACGGTGTTGTCGTCGAACTGAATCCGAGTGAAGGCGTCCTCGACGGCGATGACAGATCCGAGCCCGTAGGTGGCTTCGTGTACCCTCGCCCCAACCTCGAAGCGCTTCATGACCGACCGTTCCCTTCAAAAAAATGCGTTTGCGGAAGCGGCGGGAAGACCGTGGTAATTCGCCGCAAATAGAACATTATCAGACTGTTATGAGCATGGTCAAGGCGTGGATATGAGCCGAGAGCGTCGCGTGAAGCTCATCGGAGCGCCACTGGACCTTGGCGGCGGGCGACGCGGCGTTGACATGGGCCCGTCGGCGTTGCGCATCGCCGACCTCGGCTATCCGGTCACCGACCCGGGCGACGTCAGGGTCCCGGCGCCGGAAACCCGAGATCCCGGCGACGCGTCAAAGCGGTACGTCGACGAGACCGCCCGGGTCTGCCGACGCTTGTGCCGCGCCATCTCCCGCGTGATGCGCGACGACGCCATGCCACTGGTCCTCGGCGGCGACCACAGCGTGGCGGCCGGGTCGGTCTCCGCGTCTGCGATTGACGCGCGGCGTCGCCAGCGCCCGATCGAAGTACTATGGGCGGATGCCCACGCGGACATGAACACGCCGGCCACCACGGTCAGCGGGAATGTCCACGGCATGCCACTGGCCGCGCTCCTGGGGCCGGAGCCGTCCGAGCTCTCGACGCTTGTCGGCCCTGGATCGGCCCTGACGGCGGACCGGGTCGCGCTGGTAGGCATTCGGAGCCTCGACCGGCGCGAGCGGGAACGTGTGCGCGAGTCGAGTGTCGCCGTGTTCACGATGACCGACATCGACCGACAGGGCATCGCCGAGGTGACCCGCCAGGCCCTCGACCGGACCGGACGAGCCGAGGCCGACCTGCATCTGTCGTTCGATCTCGACGTCTGCGACCCGTCCATCGCGCCCGGTGTCGGCACGCGGGTGCGTGGCGGCCTGAGCTACCGCGAGGCGCACCTGCTGATGGAACTCGTAGCCGACTCGGGTCGGCTGCGGGCTCTGGACGTCCTCGAAATAAACCCCATTCTCGACAGTAACAACCAGACCGCCGAGTTGGCGGTCGAACTGACGCTGTCCGCGCTGGGGCAGCGGATTTTCTAGAGGCGGCGTCGCCGCCCGGTCAGCCCGGGCGCGATGCTATATAGTGGTTAGCTATTTTCAAGCGGAGGTATCTGTGATGTTTTGGTCGAAGCGTGGAACGGCGGTAGTGTTCGGCCTCGCCCTGGCGGTCGGGTGTGGCGGCGGGGCGGAAATGGCGTCTTCAGGGCCGGCGGAAGCCCCGGCCGAAGTGGCGGCTCCGACGGAAGCCCCCGCTGCCCAGGAGACGCTCGGCGGCGGCACCCTCACGCCGGTGCACGACGGCGCGGCGGGAAGCCCGCACGTCAAGGTGGACTGGGAAGTGAGCGGCGCCAACCTGTCGGTGACCTACGGCCGCCCGTATTTGCGTGACCGCGTGGTGGGCGACAGCGTCGAACCGCTTGCCGACAAGGTCTGGCGGCTCGGGGCGGACGAGGCGACCACCTTCACCACGAGCGGCGACCTAATGGTGGGGTCGGTCCACGTCCCGGCCGGCGACTACACCCTCTTCACGCTGACCTCGGGCGACAGCACCGAGCTCATCGTCAGCAGCGAGACCGGTCAGTGGGGCACCGCCTACAACGAGGACAACGACCTCGGCCGCACCGAGATGAGCGTGAGCACGCTGGATACCCCAGCGGACCAGCTCACCATCTTCATCGAGAACAGCGAGCTCCGCTTCGAGTGGGGCGCGATGGCGGCGTCGGTGCCCATCGTCGTGCACTAGTGCTCAAGATGGGGCTTCACCCCAAACCCCTCGCGGGGCTAGTGGGCCCCATCGCCCCGCCGGGCGCGCGGTGCGCGCCCGGCGGGCTCGGCGCTTCGGCAGCCTGCCTGATCAATCGCGAGAAGAGGGAAGCGCGCCATGACGTAGCGACCGCTACGTGCGTTTATCCCAGCCGCGAACTGGCCAGGTCGCCGACGGACGATGACCGAGGGCACCCACGAAACCCAGACACGGATCGCCAAGATCGAGCAGGAGATCGTCGAGCTGAAGCGGAAGATGTCGCGGGTCTTCACGATCCTCGACATCTCGACCACCAAAGAGCTATTTCTACGTCTGATGGTGTCGCTCGACGCTACGGAATCGCAGGAGGCCGAGGTCTACGACCTAATGGCCGGGGTCGACTCCCAACTCTCCGAGCGCCGAGCCGACATGGATCATTTCGAGTTCTGCGATCGCCCGAGCAAGGTCGTCCCAGGTCACCAACCGCAGCACTTGGCCGAAGCCGTCGTCACCCGCCTGGCCCAGGACGGCGGATGGGATCAGGTGTATAAACACCTCAGACAAAGGGGCATGAAGCTCCGCGATCTCCGCGAAGAACGCGGATTCTAGCCACGCCGCTAGACGACGTGCCCCGAACATGATCAGGTTTTCGGAGCGCGGCGCCCGCGTGGCAAGGCCAGAGGAGGGAGCAGGCTGGCCGCCTGTGACCGACGAAGCAACGCCGCCAGGCGGGAGACCCCGCCCGAAAACCGAAGGGTCGCTAGCTCAGTGGTAGAGCACCTGACTTTTAATCAGGGTGTCCCGGGTTCGATCCCCGGGCGACCCACCACTTCGTCTCGGTTCATGGCGCTCGCGGTCATCCCGTTGGCGATACCCGGAGCGGCCTGTGGAGGTGGCGACGGCGGCCCGGCGGCACCCACCG
>CAJWMX010000400.1 GCA_913043805.1 uncultured Acidobacteriota bacterium
GTGAACGGCCTCAGAACCCTGGGGGTTGATCTTGCGGACGTCGCGGGTGTGGCCCACGGCACCACAACGGCAACGAATGCCCTCATCGAGCGCGACGGTGCAAAGACCGCGTTCCTGACCACAGCCGGCTTCCGCGACACCCTCGAGGTGCGGCGCACGAACCGACAGGAGCTCTATGACGGCCAGTGGTTCCCCCCACTGCCTCTCGTGCCTCGCCGCAACCGGATTGAGATCCACGAACGCCTGATGTGGGACGGGCAGGTGGCCCGAGCGCTCGACGAGGACGAGATCCGCGATGTGGCCGAGACGCTCCGCGTCCGCGACATCGAAGCGGTAGCCGTCTGCTTCTTGCACGCGTACCAGCATCCGAAGCACGAAGTCCGCGTCAAGGAGATCCTCAAGGAGGAGCTCCCGGGGGTTTATATCACCGCGTCGCACGAGGTGTCCCAGGAGTTCCGAGAGTTCGAGCGGGGCTCGACGGTCGCCGCCAATGCGTTCGTGGGGCCGAAGGTGCAGAGCTACATCACCAACCTGCAGCTTGCGGTAGGACAAGCAGGCCTGACCGCCGACGTCGCGATCATGCAGTCGAACGGCGGCGTCTGCACCCCCGCAGAGGCCAGCACGACGCCCGTGCGTCTCGCCCGTTCGGGCCCCGCAGGTGGGGCCATGGCACTGCAACGCCTGAGCGAGCTCACCGGCATCGGCGAGCTCGTCGGCGTCGACATCGGAGGTACGAGCGCCGACGTTTCCCTCGTCGTGGACGGTCATCCGCGGTGGGCGAGCCCGCTGCTCGTGGAATGGGGTATGCCACTGCTGTTCCCGTCCGTCGACGTTGTCAGCATCGGGGCCGGCGGTGGGTCAATCGCCTGGATCGACGACGCAGGCGTGATGCACATGGGGCCACAAAGTGCCGGGGCCGCCCCGGGCCCCGCTGCCTATGGACGTGGTGGGGAGCGGGCCACATCGACAGACGCGCACGTCGTGCTGGGTCGCGTCAGTCCGACACGGTTCATGGAAGGACACCTGCCCCTCGATGCCGGAAAGGCACGAGACGCGATCCAACGCGAGGTGGCTGAACCGTTGGAGCTTGAGACAGCCGAGGCCGCGGAGGGCATGTTGCGCGTCCTCGACAACGCGATGATCCAAGCCGTTCGCTTCGTCACCGTCGAGAAGGGCTACGACCCTCGCGATTTCGTTCTGGTGGGGCTCGGCGGCGGCGGCCCGCTGCACGCAGTGGCCCTCGCCCGCGAACTGGGTATGAACCGTGCGATCGTGCCGCTGAACCCAGGGGTGCTGTCGGCGTGGGGCATGCTCACGGTCGACATGGTCCAGGACCGCAGTCGGACGTTGCTGAAGCGTCGCAAGGCCATCGACACCACCGAGTTGTCGAACGTCCTGGCGGCTCTGCGAGCCGACATCCTCGAGGCGTTCAGTCGCCAGGAGGTGAGCGCCGATCGGATCGAGTGGGACTACGTTCTCGACCTCCAGTACTACGGGCAGGTCTTCTCCATGGCCGTGCCCCTAGGCGGTCCTCTGGGGCAAGGTCGCGGAGCCGATGATATCCGGGTGTCCGAAGAGGGCGTCCTGAGTGTCCCGCTCGGGGTCGAGGCCGAGGGGCTGGTCACCGAGTCGGCGTTGGAAGCCGCCGTCGAGCTCTTCCACCATGAGCACGAGCGAGAGTACGGCCACTCGGACCGTGAACAAGAGGTTCAGGTCGTGCACGGCCGGGTCTTCGGTCGTGTCGCGGTCCAGAAGCCAGCGCTGATCACCGAACAGGACCAGGGTGCCGATCCCAGCGACGCTCTCGTGGGTACGCGCGAGGTCGTGTTCGACGGGTCGGTCCATGAGGCTGCCGTGTTCGACCGGCTGGCGCTTCAGGCGGGAAATCGCATCAGCGGCCCGGCCGTCATCGACGAGATGACGTCGACGACGGCCCTACCTCCAGGTTCGTACGCGACGGTCGACGAGTACGGCAATCTGTTGATCGACACCGGGGTGTGACCTACGCGCCATAGCCGCAACTCCGTTGGCGTCGCCGCGGCCGTCGGGGGTGTGTCCCTGTGGGCCGGCGGCTTCGTGTCCGCCAAGCAAACGGGTGTCGACGCCGTGTCGACGGCCGCTCTCCGGTTCTCGTTCGCGGCGCTGGTCATGGTCGCGTTGTTGTGGGCCTGTGGTGACCCGTTGACCCTGCCGTCCATGCGCAGGTCAATGGCGGGTGGGCTGGCCATTGGGGTCGAGGTCGTCCTGTCATTCACGGCATTGCAGCAAACCACGGTAGTGAACGTCGGGGTGATCACGGCAATGCAGCCTGTGGTCGTTCTCGGCATCGCCTACGTCGCGTTCGGGGAGCGTCCAGGAGGCAGGAATGTACTTCTGGGACTGTCGCGCTTGCGTGTGTGCTAGTCGTCGTAGCCTCATCTTCAGGCAGCCCCGAGTGGCATCTGCGCGGGGACCTCGTCGCGTTTGCCGCGGTGGGGTGCTTTTCCTTGTACTTGGCGATGGCGCGCCACACCGCAGTCGAACTCAACGCCGCCCACTACACGGCTGCTACTGCGGTCTGGGGAGCGCTCGTAGCTGTGCCACTCGCGTTCGCCGTAGAGGGTCAGGTGACGGTTCCTGCCGGTTCGGGCTGGGGTTGGCTCGCCTTCCTCGTCATCGGTGCCGGGGTCGTCGGCCATCAAGCCATGAACTGGAGCCTCCGCCACATCCCCTTCTGGGTGGGTTCGTCGGTCATATTGCTCTTGCCCGTCGGAGCGGCCTTGATGGCGTGGATGGTTCTGGACGAAGCACTGACGCGCTACCAGGTGCTGGCGATGGCTGGCGTTGTCCTCGCGCTCGGCGCGATGGCGCGGCCCCGAGTGCGGTGAACGTCACCGGCGCGGGTTCCGTCCGATGAAAAAATGCCGGCTGATCTGGCGCTATGGCCTTGTGTCGGGGGTCAGAGTTACTATTGGCTAATGAAACCATCGTCTGGGGTGGGTGTTCGCGGCCTCGTCGCAGATTTGAGCGCGATGACTCCCGACTCAGGTGTAGCGGCGGTGCTCCGCACCGTGGCAGAGTGCGCGCGGCGGGCCACCAGTGCCCGATTCGCCGCTATCGTACCCACTCCACCCAATCAGAACGTGCGCCTGATCACCGTGGCCGTCGACGGATTTCACGACGTCTCGCCGTTTGATGCCGCAGGGTCTCTCGGTCTCCATGGCTACGGCGAGAATTGCGCCCACCGGCTCATCGTTGGCGACCGCACGTTGATCCGTACGCCCATCAACGTGAGCGGGACCGAGTTCTGTGTCCTCTATCTCGTCGACCCAATCAGTCACAAGGGCTTCGACGCCAATGGCGTCGACTGGCTTGAAGACATCGCGGCGCTGGCCGGCCTCGCAGTCGAGCACGCGATCTACAACGAGGAGCACGCGGCCAAATCACAGTGGGCGACGGCTTTCGAAACCGTCCACCGCGATGGCCGCGGTCAGCAGATGACGGCTGCGCTCCATGAGATCGCCCAGACGGCGATGCGGTTGTCCCAGACCCAATGCGCCGCCGTCGCGACTCCGAAGCAAGATTTTGTCGAGGTTCGAGCTGCCGTCGGCGCACACGCAGATCGACTGCGCGGCAGCGTGGTGCCCACAGGCATGTCGCTTATGGGGCAGGTAATCGCCACTCTCGAGTGCAGCGAGGTCGACGACGCCTCA
>CAJWMX010000401.1 GCA_913043805.1 uncultured Acidobacteriota bacterium
CCCTGCAGGAGAACATCGCGCTGCCGCTGCTCCTGGCCGGCGTCGAGACGGGCGAGTCGGAGCGCCGGGCGCGGGCCGGCGCCGAGCGGGTCGGGATCGGCCATCGGCGCGACCATCACCCGGCTGCGGTGTCGGGGGGCGAGCTACAGCGGGCCGCGGTGGCGCGCGCGCTGGTGCACGAGCCGGCCCTAGTTATTGCCGACGAGCCGACCGGCAACCTGGATAGCGAAAACGGCCGTCTGGTGCTCGAGCTTCTCACCGAGCTGACCAGGCAGACCGGCGTGGCGATGCTGCTGGCCACCCATGACCAGGCGATCGCGGCGGCGGCCGACCGGGTCGTGCGGATGCGCGACGGTCTCGAGGTCGATGAGGCCGACGCCGTCGCAGCCCGGCCGGTCGCGCCATGACACTGTTCCGACGTTTCATCGGCCGGGCGCTCTGGCGGGATCCGGTGCGGACGGCGGTCACGATCGCCGGTCTGACGCTCGGGGTGGCGGTGGTGCTGGCGATCCGGCTTGCCAACACCGGCTCAGTTCGTGGATTCGAGCGCGCACTCGAGTTGGTCGCGGGCCGCACGTCGCTCGAGCTCGTGGGCGCCGGGGTTGGCGTGGCCGAGCCGACGCTGGCCGAGTTGGGGTGGCTGCGCGACTACGGTCGCGTCAGCCCCCTGATCGACCGGACCGCGCTGGTGCGCGCGCCAGACGGCACCGAGTGGCCGGTTCGGGTGCTCGGCGTCGACATCCTGCGGGACCAGCCGTTCCGCGAGTACCGCCTGCTAGAGGTCGCCGAAGACGCGCTCGGGGAAGTCCGTCCCCAGGACTTTCTCGAACTACTCGTCGACCCCGGGTCGCTGATTCTGACCGAGCGGTTTGCCAGTCGGCATGGACTGGCCCTCGGCGGGGCGGCCGAGCTCGTCGTGGGCGACGTGGTCCACGAGATGTCGGTCCGTGGACTGCTGAGAGACGAGGGGCCGGCCCGGGTCGTGGATGGTCAGCTCGCGCTGGTCGACATCGCGTCCGCGCAGTGGCTGTTCGCGCGGCTCGGCTGGGTGGATCGGGTCGAGCTGCAGCTGTTCGAGCCGGAGGCGATCGACCAGGTCGAGACCGAGATCGAGGCGCGCCTGCCGGACGGGATCCGGGTGCAACGCCCGGCGCAACGTGGCCGACAGGTCGAGAAGATGCTGGCCGCCTTCCACTTCAACCTCAACGCGCTTTCCTACATCGCACTCATCGTCGGGGTGTTTCTGGTCTACAACACCGTGGCCGTCTCGGTGATCGCGAGACGTCGCGAGATCGGCACCCTCAGAGCGCTGGGAGCGACCCGAGGCCGGGTCCTGCGGCTGTTCCTGGGCGAGGCGGTGGTCCTGGCGCTGGTCGGGGCCGGACTGGGCGCGCCGGTCGGGTGGCTCCTGGCTCAGGGAGCGGTGCGTCTGACGTCGACGACGGTGAACACCCTGTATGTCACGTCGGCCGCGACCGTGCCGTCGCTCGGCCTGACCGACCTGTTGCTCGCGCTTGGCATCACCGTTCCGCTGGCCCTGTTGGCGGCGGCTCAGCCGGCCGCCGAGGCGGCGGCGGTGCCGCCGATTGACGCCGTCCGACAAGCCGACCCGGCCGCTCGGGCGGGCTGGTCCGGGCGCCGTCCGCAGGTCGCGGCGGTGGCGGCGTTCGTGGTCGCCGCCTGGTGTTCCACCCGGCCGGCGGTCGACGGGTTACCGCTCTTTGGCCTGGCCGCGGCGCTGGCCGTGGTGCTCGGCGCCGCCCTGCTGGTGCCAGCGCTACTGGCCTGGCTCCGGCGGGTGGGGCGGGCGCCACTAGCGCGCTGGCTCGGCGTCGAAGGGTTGCTGGCCCATGCCAACCTCTCCGCGGCGGTGTCGCGGCTGGCGGTCTCCGTGGCGGCGCTGGTCGTCAGCCTGGCGATGCTGGCGGCGATCGCCATCATGATCGGCAGTTTCCGCGAGACGGTGGCCTACTGGGTCGGCCAGACGCTGCAAGCCGACCTGTTCGTGGCCGTGGGCGACCGGGCGCCGGTCGGCGCGCCGCTGACCATCTCGGCCGAGACCGAAGCGCAGCTGGCGTCTCATCCGCAGGTGCGCGCGGTCGATCCATTTCGCAACGTCGACCTCAGCTACGGTCCGAACGACGATCTCATCATTCTGGGCGCCGGTGACTTTGAGGTGCTGCTGGACCATGGGGGGCTGCTGTTCAAGGCGCCCGCTGATGCGTCCACGGTGATGCGGGCGGCGATCGATGCCGATGCGGTAGTTGTGTCGGAAGTCTTCGCCAACAAGCACGCGGTGTCGGCGGGTGAACTGATCTCGCTCGACACCCCCGATGGAAGCCGTGCCTTCGAGGTCGCGGCCGTGTACTACGACTATTCGAGTGACCGGGGGCTGGTGGTCATGGATCGGAGGACCTTCGCCCGCCACTACGGGGCGCTGCGTCCGACCGGCATGACGCTCTATCTGGAGCCGGATGCCGACCCCGAGGTGGTTCGCGACGAGTTGCTCGCCGCGGCGGGGACAGAGACGAGGTTGTTCATCCAGACGAACTCGACGCTCCGTCAGGAGGTACTCCGGATCTTCGATGCCACCTTCGCGATCACCTACGCGCTCGAGGCGATCGCGATCTTTGTGGCCATCATGGGCGTGGCGGCGACGCTGCTCACTCTTGTGCTGGAGCGCCGGCACGAACTGGCGATGCTGCGTCTGGTCGGGGCTGGTCGGCGTCAGATTCGACGCATAGTGGTCATCGAGGCGACCCTGCTCGGCGCCTTGAGTCAGGGCTTGGGCCTGGTGGTGGGGCTGGTGTTGTCGTTGATCCTCATCTATGTGATCAACGTGCAGAGCTTCGGTTGGACCATCCAGTTTCATTTGCCGGTCGGGTTCCTGGCGCAGTCGACGCTGCTGGTGGCCGCCGCGACCGGCCTGGCTGGACTCTACCCGGCGGCGGTCGCCATGCGCACATCGGGAGGAGGCAGCGAGCGATGAACGGGCAACGCCTCGCCAGCATCGTCGTGACGGTGCTCGTCGGTCTTGGCTCCACGTTCATCGCAGGTCTGGTTGCCCAGGAGGGGAGCGCGCGTACCACCGACGGCTGGCGCCAGGCCGCCCGTGGCTACACCATGGCGTTTCCCCGCGACCATGGGAGCCACCCCGACTACCGCATCGAATGGTGGTACTACACCGGCAATCTCGCGAGCGCCGATGGAAGGCGCTACGGCTACCAGGTGACGTTCTTCCGGATCGGCGTGGACCCGGCACCGGAGAATCCATCCGCCTGGGCGGTCCGCGATCTCTTCATGGCGCACCTTGCCGTTACGGACGTGGACAACGGGCGGCAGTGGGTGGCCGAGCGTCTCGACCGGGGCGGCATCGGCTGGGCGGGCGCGCGCACGGACACGTTGGACGTCTGGAACGGTGACTGGCGGGCCGAACTGGTCGGAGAGCGTCACCGACTAGTCGCTTTCGATCGAGAGTTCGGGGTCGAGCTGGCCCTCGACCCGGGAAAGCCGCCGGTGCTGCATGGCGAGGCGGGTCTCAGTCAAAAGGGCGAGACACCGGGGAACGCGTCCCACTACTACTCGCTGACCCGCATGCCCACGACCGGACGGTTGCGGGTGGGGGACGATGAGATCGCGGTGACCGGTACCAGCTGGATGGACCACGAGTTCGGCACCAGTTTTCTCGAG
>CAJWMX010000402.1 GCA_913043805.1 uncultured Acidobacteriota bacterium
TGAGCGCCAAGATCGGTTCGCGGAAGCCTGCGAGATCCTGACTTTGCTGTTCTCACAAGATCGCACCACCTTCCGAGGGCAGTACTACGAACTCGACGAGGCGCCGATGGAGCCCAAGCCGCTTCAGAGCCCGCTGCCGCTCCTCATCGGGGGTGGAGGCGAGAAGCGGACGCTGCGAACCGTGGCCCGGTTCGCCACCGAGTGGAACTGCTGGGGGCGTCCTGAGGAAATACGCCACAAGATCAGCGTCCTGGAAAGGCACTGCGCGGAGGTGGGGCGCGATCCTGCCGAGATCCAGAAGTCCGCGGTGGGAGTGCTCATTTTCACCGAGACCGAGGATGTGGCCGCCGAGCTCCATGAGAGCATGGGCTACCGGTCCGGCCTAGTCGGCACCCCAGCACAACTCCGTCAGGTGGTAGCCGAGTACGAAGCCGCAGGTGTAGACGAACTACTGGTACCGGACTTCGCCTTCCCGATCGAGGAGCGAAACGACAACCTCGACCGCTTCCAGGAAGAGGTTGTCGGGTAGGGACTTTCCGCTTCGTATCTGTCCGCCCGGCCCCTGTCCCCGTCGGCCCTCGCGGTAGTCCGTGGCACCTGGGACGGTTCGACTTACTGGCTGACACGCTCAGTGCTCATCCTGCTGTGCCATGCGGCCTGGTCCGCATGGGCGTTGCCCCTCACTCATCGCCAGTGCAGATCCTGAAGCGGCGGGGCGAGGACTCGTTCTTCTTGGTGCGGCCGGTGCCTGGTGAGTTCAAGGCCTCCCGAGGACTGCACAGCCTGCTAGGTGTCTGTCCGGGTGGATCTCAGCGGTCTCCCGGGGTGAGGTAGAACCACATCGGCTGTGGTGCGTCCTGGTCCTGCATCGCCTGGCGGGCGGCCATCATGACCTTGCCGGCCTCAGTCTGGTCGAGGAACCAACGGGTGCTCGCCCAGGCAGCCGGCGCGTGGTCGACCATCGCGAGGGCCGCAGTCTCGTAGTAACTGCGGATGTCGTGGCTGACCCGCATTGGCAGACCGGGGATGCCTGCCTCGGTCCACGGGGTGCCTTCGGCGACTCGGATGAATGCCTCGAGGGCGGAGGGAATGTCGTCGGCTGCCACAACGCGTCCGGCACCGAATCGCCCGTTGCTGATTACGACGCCGCGGTCGTAGGCGGGGCGTAGGCCACGCGCCTCGTCGACGGCGGGATGCGAGCCGGGGTCATGGCGCGGAGGGGTCGGGCAGGCGAGGACTTCGTCGCTGTTGTCGTGGATGGCCTCGCCGAACTCGATGACCGTCGGCTTCGGGCAGTCGAGTAGCGCGAACGCCGCCTCGAGGACGCGATGCTGGAATTCAGGATCACCCGGCTTGCCCAATGGTCGACCCAACGGGAAGTCGCACCACAAGCCGCGTGGCGGCGCGGTGGATTCGATCTGCTTGCGGATCGACCCGAGGGCGACGGTGGCCATTCCCTCAGCTTCGAAGACGTGGGCGAGCGTACTCACGGTACGCGTGCACAGCGGTCAGACGGGTGTGAGTAGCACGATGTCGACGCCTTGGCCACGCAGGAACTTCGCTCCGGCGGGCCCTGAATCCATGCGGACGGCCGAGAGGTCGAATTGGTTGCCGGCGTAAGCCAGGTGCTGGCCGGCCACCCGGCCGATCACGCCGCGCTCGGCCAACTCGTCGAGCCGTTCTGCCGGGAACACGGTGTTCATGTCATAGGCGAACCCCGTTCCGTCGAAGTTGGGGCTCCAGTGGCCGGTCACGTAGTCGCGTTGACTGTCGTCGAGCACGCGGTAGCCAGTGTCCATGACCTCGAAGTCGTCCTGGTCGGGATGGTGCAGCGAGGCGGTCGTAACGATGGCCACCGTCGCTTCAGCCAGTGGGGGAGGAGTGGTGAATGCGGTCGTCTCGAAACTTTCGCCGGGAAGCGCTTCGGTTAGCGCCTTGATGTCTGAGTCAGCCATGTGGCTACACCCGTTTTCCTTTTAGGCCAGTTGATCGAGGGCGGCGCGTTATGCGGCGCGTTACTGCCGATAACGGTCCTCCTCGTGGCCAAGGCTATCGGTGGGCCCGGTTTGGCCTCTTGGGATCGGGCTTTGGCGGGGATATGGCCATGTCGGGGTCAGCCTCCGAGGGTCGGGATGACCAGACCGGCCACCAAGGCCCCACCATCACATCCTTGAACATGTACAAAAACATGAACGTGTGCAAGGATGTGATGGTGGGGCCTTTGGAGACAGGGCTGCGCGAGCGAGCGAAAGCCGATCGCCGGCGTCAGATCACGGCAGCTGCCTGCGACTTGCTCGAGACCGGCGGGCTTGCCGGACTCACGATGCGGGCGCTCTCGGATGCCGCCGGGCTGAGCGTGCCGACCATCTACAACTTGATCGGTGGTCGCGACCAGGTGCTCGTCGCGGTCATGGAACGCGTCGGCAGCGAGTTCGACGCTCGGCTCGCTGCCCTCAGCAGCGCACCGGTTGACCGCTGCTTCGAGATCGCAGACGAGATCGTTGCCGCGTTGACTGCCTACCCCTACGTCTCGCGGGCGCTCATCGCCGAAGGACTCGCGCCGACGCTCGGCGACGGCCGTTGGCCGTTGATGCGCCGTTATGGCGCCGCACTGCGCGCCGCCATCGGCGAGGCCGGTGAGTCCGGCGACCTGGACGCAGAGGTTCCGCCAAACCTTCTCGTCGAACATTTGACGGCCATGACTGCCGGACGCTTCATTCACTGGGCCAACTCCGACTTGCACGACGATCCGAATGCGAACCAGTTCCGGGCCGCCCTCGCGCACGGCATAGCCATCACCTTGGTCGGTGTCGCCGACGACGCGGCAGCCCCGGTCCTTCGTCGGCGTCTCCTAGAGGCTGAGGCTTCGCTTTCCCCGAAATCGACCTGACCAACCGAGGAGTCTGAATGGCCATCACCCCGAACACCGAACAGTTCGCCGAGTACGCGAAGTCCGATCTCGCCGGGGAGGTCGTCATGCTCAACCTGTTGCGGTTTGCCCGAACGGGTGCAAGCGAGAAGGAGTCCGGCGCCGCGGCATACAGTCGCTACGGCGACCAGGTCACCAAGATGGTCGAGGCGCAAGGCGGCACTATCTTGTGGAGTGGACGCCCCCACCATGTGTTCATCGGCGACCCCGAGGCAGACCAATGGGATGCCGCCGTGCTCGTCATGTATCCCTCCCGGGAGAAATTCATCGAGATGGTGTCCACCCCCGAGTACAACGATGCGCACAAAGATCGCGAGAGCGGTCTCGAAGCCACGGTCGTGCTCGCCTGCGAGCCCGCACCCCTCTTTCGCGTCCTCGACGGATGAGTCCCTCCGTCCCGAACTGAGCAGGAACCTGCCATGAAGTCACTCCGCACCCCCGACGAACGGTTCGCCGGCCTCGACGGCTACCCGTTCGCACCGAACTACGTCGACATCGACGACACCGAGGGCGGCACGTTGCGCGTCCACTACCTCGACGAAGGTCCTGTCGGGGGACCGGTCGTCCTCGCGATGCACGGCGAGCCGAGCTGGAGCTACCTGTACCGCAAGATGATCCCGCCGATGGTCGCTGCCGGTCTCCGGGTCATCGCACCCGACCTCATCGGGTTCGGCAAGTCGGACAAGCCGACCGAGAAGTCGGACTACACCTACGCGCGACATGTCGCGTGGATGCAGGCGGCGATCCT
>CAJWMX010000403.1 GCA_913043805.1 uncultured Acidobacteriota bacterium
CTCGTGCGCCTCGCGAAAGGGCACGCCCCGAGCCACCAGGAGGTCGGCCACGTCGGTGGCCAGCGACAGCCCCGAGGCGGCGCCCTCGGTCCGCGCCGGATCGAGCGTCAGGGTGCGGACCACGGCGGCGACCGCCCGCAGCGACCTGCGGACGGTGACCTCGGTATCGAACACCGCCTCCTTGTCCTCCTGGAGATCCTTGTTGTAGCCGCTGGGCAATCCCTTCATGGTGGTCAGCCAGCCGCTCAAACGGCCGATCACCCGACCCGACTTCCCGCGTACGAGCTCCAACGGGTCAGGGTTCTTCTTCTGGGGCATGAGGCTGCTGCCCGTGGTCACCGCATCCGAGAGGCCAAAGAAGCCGAACTCGTCGCTGGTAAACAGGATGAGGTCCTCGGCCAGCCGACTCAGGTGCACCAGCGTTCCCGCCGAGGCATGAAGGAACGCCGAGACGAAATCGCGGTCGGCGGTCGCGTCGAGACTGTTCGAGACCACTCGAGAGAAGCCGAGCCGCTCGGCGAGGGCCGCCGTATCCACCGGGTAGCTCGTGCCGGCGATCGCGCCCGACCCCAGCGGGAGCGCGTCGGCTTCCTCGGCGGCGACGACGAAACGACGATCATCGCGCCGAAACGCGGCCGCGTGAGCCAGGAGATAGTGACTCACCAGGATCGGCTGCGCCCGGCGCAAGTGGGTATAGGACGGCATCAGCGCCGCCTCGGCGGCCTCGGCCTGGTCGACCAGCGCGGCCACCAGCGCCGCCAGCTCCCGGCGCAGCCCCAGAATGTGGCGCCGGAGATAGAGCCGCAGATCCAGCGACACCTGCTCGTTCCGCGACCGGCCGGTATGCAGACGCTTGCCGGCGTCGCCTACACGAGCGATCAGCTGGCGTTCGACGAACGCGTGGACGTCCTCGTCGTCCCCATCGATGAAGGAGGGGTCAGCCCGTCCGGCCGCGAGAATCTCGTCGAGCGCGCGCCGGATGTCACGGGCGTCGTCCTCGGAGAGGACACCGGCCGCGGCAAGCGCCTCGGACCAGGCCAGGCTGCCGGTCACGTCGTCCTCGAACAGGGCGCGGTCGAAGGCGAACGACGACTGGAACTCGAAGACTTCTTCGTTCGGGGCCGAGTCGAAACGGCCAGACCAGAGATGAGCCATAGATACGTCCTCGCCGATCACGCGTGGGCGCGGCCGCGGACCCACCCATCGAGCCGCCGCTCGAGGCCGGTGGCGTCGCGAGCCGAGCGCGTGACAAGCAGGATCGTATCGTCACCGGCAACCGTCCCGACAATCTCGGACCAGGCCGCGTGGTCAAGGGCGTACGCGAGCGGCTGCGCCTGCCCCGGATTCGTCTTCAGCACCAGGAACTGGTCGACCCGCTCCAGGCGTCGCAGATAGTCGAGGACGGCCTTCCGGATCCGGCCTTCGCCCGGGGCTTCGGCCGAGAGCGCTTCTGACGTCTGATAAGCTCCATCGGCTGCCCGCTTGACGAGGCCCAGCTCTTTGGTGTCACGTGAGATCGTGGCCTGAGTCGCCTCGATACCCTGGTCGGCCAAGCGCCGCCGCAGCGCGTCCTGGCTTCGGATCGGCTGCTGGGCGACGAGATCGAGAATCGCCGATTGACGGAAGGTCTTCATGGTTATTCAGTGTCCTGAATTACCATACACGCTTTGTCACCCGCGCCACCAGCATTCTCAGTGTCGCCCGGTTGCCGGGTGGGTCAGAGCCATGCATAAATACACTAGGCAGAGAATGAGTATTCATGTCTGAGATTTCAATCGGTGTCGCTGGCGCGACGGGATACGCGGGCCAGGAGTTGATTCGGCTGGCCGCTCGTCACCCCACCGCCACCGTGACCTTGGCGATGGCGTCGGCCTCGACCGAGGGCCCGCGTCGCCTCCCCGCGCTGGCCCGTATCTGGGACGGTGACGTCGAACCGCTCTCGGTGGACCGATTGGCCGACACCTGTCAGGCGGTTTTCATGACGCTGCCAGACGCGGTAGCGGCCGAGATGGGACCGGCGCTGGTGGCCCGGGGAGTCCGTGTGTTCGACCTTGCCGGCACGTTCAGGTTGCGCGACCGCTCGCTGCGGCAACGATGGTATCCGGCGACCCCGGACCTGGACGAACCGGCGGTCTACGGACTGACCGAGTACTACCGTGACGAGTTGAAGACCGCTCGCCTGGTTGCCTGCCCCGGCTGCTATCCCACCGGGGCGCTACTGGCGCTCCGCCCGCTGACCGATGCCGGGCTCCTCGAGGGTGACGTCATCATCGACGCCAAGTCCGGGATCTCGGGCGCCGGCAAGAAGCCCTCTGAACGGACCCATTTCTCGGAGAACCATGGGAGCGTCGCGGCGTATGGCGTCCTCGGTCACCGGCATGGGGCCGAGATCGAGCAAGAGCTCGATCGTCCCGTGACGTTCACGCCACATCTGGTGCCGCTCGACCGGGGCATCCTCGAGACCATCTACGTGCGGACACGACCGGGACTCGGCGACACCGCGATCGCGGACGCGTTCGACGCCGCGTATCGGGACGCCCCGTTCGTCCGCGTCAACCCCGACGTGTTGCCCGAGATCAAGCATGTCGCGCACACCAACTTCTGCGACATCGGCTGGCGTTGGGACCAGACATCCGGACGTCTCGTGCTCGTCGCCTGTCTGGACAACCTCGTCAAGGGCGCCGCCGGTCAGGCGCTGCAAAATCTGAATCTGGCCTTCGGACTGGATGAGACGACGGGACTCACATGAGCGCGCTGACCGTCCTCAAGTTCGGCGGGGAGCTGCTCGAGACCGATGAGCGACGCGGCGCGATGGCGACCGCGATCCGGCGCATGGCCAAGCGCACGTCGGTGGTAGTGGTCCATGGAGGCGGTCGGGAGGTCGACGCCGACATGGCGGTCCACGGCATCGAGAAACGCGCCGTCGACGGCCTGAGAATCACCGACGCGCCGACCCTCGACATCGTGGTCGGGGTCCTGGCGGGACGAGTCAACACCCGGCTGGTGGCGACACTCGGAAGCATCGGCGTCCACGCCGTCGGCCTGACGGCGGCCGACGGCGATATCGCGAGTGTCCGGATGGCCGCGCCTTATGCAGCCGCCGACGGCGCGACGGTCGACCTGGGCTTCGTCGGTCAACCCACCGGCGGCGGGTCCCGCCTGATCGAGATGCTCTGCGCGGCGGGGTTCGTGCCGGTCGTCGCGAGCATCGGCGCCAGCGACGACGGACAGCTACTGAACGTCAACGCCGATACGCTGGCGGGACATCTGGCGGCGTCGCTCGGCGCCGACCGGCTGCTGATCGCGGGCGGCACCGCCGGGGTGCTCGACCCCGACGGCGCGACCATCCCGGCCGTGGACGACGCGCTGATGGACCAGCTGATCGGAGATGGTCGGGCGAGCGCGGGCATGGTGGCGAAGCTGGTGGCGTGCCGGGCGGCGGCCCGAAGTGGAGTCGCACGGGTGGACATCGTCACCGGCAAGCAGACCGACAACCTGGACACCAGCGCGGGCACCCGCATCGAGGTCCCGCCGGTGGGCGGATCGGAGTCGACAGAATCATGAGCACCGACGCAGCGGACATCCAAGCCCTCGAAAGCGAACACCTGCTCCAGGTGTATCGACGCATCCCCATCGTGCTCGACCGAGGTGAAGGCAGCCGCCTGTACGACACC
>CAJWMX010000404.1 GCA_913043805.1 uncultured Acidobacteriota bacterium
CGACAGATCGAGAAACGTGAGGTCGTTGGCGGTCACTACCGGCCCGGGCACCATGATGACGACGCGCTCGATGACGTTCCGCAGCTCCCGGACGTTCCCCGGCCATCGGTACTCACACAGCAGAGCCAGCGCATCGGGCGCCAGCGTCTTCGCCCGCCGACCGTAGTCGACCGCGTAGCCAGCCAGGAAGTGCTCGGTGAGCCGGCCGATGTCTTCGACGCGATCTCGCAGCGGCGGCACCACCACCGGCACGACGTTCAGGCGATAGAACAGGTCGTCTCGAAAGCGGCCGCCCTGGATCTCCTCGGTCAGACTCTTGTTCGTCGCCGCAATCACGCGGACGTCCACCTCCACGCCCACGTGTCCCCCGACCGGCTCGACCACCTGCTCCTGGAGCACGCGGAGCACCTTGGCCTGGGTCTTCAGGCTCATGTCGGCGATCTCATCAAGAAAGATCGTCCCGCCGTCAGCCAGCTCGAACTTGCCTCGGCGGTCGCTCACCGCCCCGGTAAACGCTCCACGGACGTACCCGAACAGCTCGCTTTCGATGAGCTCCTCCGGAATCGCCGCGCAGTTCACTTCGATGAACGGTCCCGCCGCGCGACGACTGAGCGCATGGATGCTCCGCGCCACCAACTCCTTGCCGGTCCCGTTCTCCCCTTGGATCAGCACGCGCCCATTCGTGGGAGCCGCCAGGGCGATCTGCTCCCGCAGCTTCACCATGCCGAGGCTCTCCCCGACCATGGTCTGACGCCGATCGGCGTCAGCGCGCAACGCCTGATTCTCGACCTCAAGGCGGCGTTGTCGCAGGGCGTTCCGCACGACCAACACCGTCTTCTCGAGCGACAGCGGCTTCTCGACGAAATCGAATGCACCCAGCTTGATGGCCCTGACCGCCGACTCGATGCTGCCGTGACCCGAGATCATCACGACCTGACTGTCGACGCCGCGTTCACGCAGGGTCGTCAAGGTCTCGAGACCATCGATGCCGGGCAACCAGATGTCGAGAATGAGCACGTCGAAGGCCCGGTCCGTCGCCCGTGACAGACACGCCTCACCCGAATCAACCGCTTCGACGAGATACCCCTCGTCCTGCAGCACCCCGGTGAGGGCCGACCGCACACCGGCCTCGTCATCTACCACCAACACGGTCGGTTTCATGCCGATTCCTGCGCACTCTCCGCGCCGTCGTCAACCAGGGCAACCTCCGTGGCTGCGCACGGGAGCTCCACGATGAAGCGGGTCCCGGTCGGTTCGTTGTCCGTCACCTCGATGCCGCCTCCGTGCTCGACGACGATCCGTCGGACGATGGCCAGTCCGAGACCGCTCCCACGTCCTTTTGTGGAGAAGTACGGCAGGAACAGCTTCTCCCGGTCGGCGTCGGCTATGCCCGGGCCGGTATCGGCGATCACGACGCGCGCCACGTCGTTTGTCGGATCGTGGGCCGTCTCGATGGTGATCACCCCCGAGGCGACCGACCGATCCGCTCCGCCCGCCTCGCCACCAAGCGCGGCCACGGCGTTGTCGACCAGATTGACGACCACCCGTTGGATCTGCTCTGGGTCCACCCGTACCGGCGGCAGCGCGCGTGACAACACGCGCCGGATCTCGATTCCGGGGAACAGCCCATCGTAGAGCGCCAGCGTCTGCTCGAGCAGGCCATTGAGGTCCGCCGGGACGGTGCGAGGAGACGGCAGGCGGGCAAAGTGGGAAAACTCGTCAACCAGGCCCTTGAGCGCCTCCACCTCTCCCACGATGGTCCCGGTGCACTCGTCCACGAGCGCCTTCGCCTGTGGCGGCGCTCCCGCCAGATTGCGGCGGAGCCGCTCGGCGCAGAGCTGAATCGGCGTCAGCGGGTTCTTGATCTCGTGCGCCAGCCGACGCGCCACATCCCTCCAGGCCGAGACACGCTGCGCCCGGAACAAGGGCGTGACGTCGTCGAACACCATCACGACCCCGCCCAGCTCATGCTCGCCCGGCAAACTGGTCGCCGCGACCGCGAGGTGACACTCGCGGCCGTCGCGATCGAGCGCCACCTCGCGCGCCGTGCTGGCCAGCGACCCTCGTCGCGCGTCGCGCAGCATCGCGCCAAGTGGCGCTAGGTCGGGACGCTCGAACACGGTCGTGGCGAGCTGGCCCTCGATCGCCGGCTCCAGGTCGAGTAGCCGCGCCGCGGCCGAATTGACCGTGCTGAGTCGTCCGGCGCTGTCGACCGAGACGACGCCGGTGGCGATTCGCTCCAGAATCGTCTCGATGTAGCGGCGCCGACGCTCGGTCTCTCGTGTCTTGTGCTCGAGATCGCCCCTCGAGCGCACCAGCTTCTCCCGACTCAGCGAGAGCTCCTCGGCCATCCCGTTGAACGCCTCGACCATCGCGCCGAACTCATCCGACGACTGGGGGACGATGCGATGGTCGAGTTGCCCCGTGCCGATCCGCCGAGCACCGTCCGCAAGCTGCAATACGGGGCGGACGATCCGCTTCCCGATATAGATCGCCAGCCAGGTGGCTGCGATCAGGATCATGAGGGTGGCCATCAGGAAGAACGAGAGATAGACGCCCGCCACCGGCTGGGTCAGCACGCGCAGCTGGTTATATGCCTCGTAGGCGGCGTTGATTCGCCGAGCGTGATGGGTCAGATCGCCGGAGAGCGGCGCGCTCGCGACGACGACGCCTTCGAGCGGGGCCTCCGGTCCCGCGCGCACCAGCGCAACCCCCCGAATGAGCTCGGCGCCGTCGACGAGCGGTGTCACGTCACCGGATTCGGCGGTACCGGCCGCGACCCCGGTGGCCAACGTGTCGGTTGACGTCTGGGAATAGCCCGGCGGTAAGAACGGACTCGCGACCTCCGCGACCCGGGCCAGCACCAGCGGCGCCCCTTCGGCGGTGACCACCCGGTACACGGTCACGACGACCGTTGCCGCGCCGGCCGGGGGCTCGACCACCGCCGCCTCGCGCACGAGCGCGGTCGCTTCGAAGTCCAGCTCGACCAGCCGCGCCGCCACCCGGGACGCCTGCTGCCCGGCCGCCTCCTGCTGCTCGAGATACACGCTTCGCGCGATGGTGTTGGCGGAGCTGAGCACGTCGTCGATCGGCGCGGAGAACCATCGCTCGGCGCTGCTCCGGATCACCTCGCTTCCGACGATCAAGACCAGCACCGACGGAATCAGCGTCATTCCGACGATCGCCGCGACGAGCTTCGCCCGAAAGCGGGCGAACGGCACCGCGCGTCGGTGCTCGACGATGATCTTGATGACGTGACGCGCCAGCAGAAACGCCAGCGCCAGGAGCATGACCAGGCACCCGGCCGAGAGCGCGTAGAGCACGACCTCCGACAGATAGTCGGGGTCCAGGTCGGTCGAGCGCCGGGCCAGCCGGAACAGCCCGACGAGCGTCAGTCCAATGACGACGATGGCGCCGACGATGACGCGCAGGCTGTCCTGCGGCGCGCGCCGCGCCTGGCCGCCGCTCCCGTCAGGGACCCGTTCCGATCCGGGGGCCGGCTGGACCATCTGACAGCACTCGCGAGGCTGACCGCCCCGACACCTCGCAACTAGGGCAAGAAGGTGAAGCTGGCTCGGCCGAGGGCCGCCGCCCGATCCCACGGCCAGCGGAACCACGCGGTCCGGGGGCGGGCGTGGACCCGCACCCGAACGTGATAGTCACCGTTG
>CAJWMX010000405.1 GCA_913043805.1 uncultured Acidobacteriota bacterium
CCCCATGCCCTTCATATCCATGGCACCGACCGCCTGAACAGCTTCGTCCACCAGCGCCACAATCTCCTCCTCGGATAGCGCCTTCGGGAGCCACCGCCCGAGATAGTCCACCTCGAAGCGCAGCTTCGCGGCGGGGTCCGAATCTGACTGACCCAGTCGGTCATAGTCGGCCAGCGCCTTAGTCATCTTCTTGGCGTAGCTCCCGATGGTCTTCTGGTAGAGGGCGTCGTCTTCGTCCCCCTCGAAACCGGGTGCCTTCATGGCCCGCGCCACCTCGGTTGTGATCTGCCGTACAACGTCGGACCGATTGCGGTCCCGCGCCCGAAGCGCATCAACCAATTCCTTTTGCAACTCGTTCTTGATATTCAAGTTACTCCTCGAGCAACGTGCTCCCTCGCAAGCCCTGGCAACGCCGGCCGGACGGGCTCTCTCTCCAGGTCCCGCAGAGAGAGATGGCTGACCGGATCGACCTCCTCACCAGCACACCCTCTCACCATCGTCAAGCGTGCTAGCGTGGGCGGACTCTGGCGCCTGCTACTTCCTCGCGAGACTCGTCTCGCCCCAGGCAATACTCGAAAACGAATTGTCCGGAGTCGTTACGACGACTGGCTCAGCGATCGAGTATTTGTCGTCCGGGCCATCGTAGTCACGCACGGTCAGGATGGCGCTCAGGTCCTCAATGGAGTAATTCCCTTCTCCCTCGCCTTCCGCGTCTTCGAACTCGAACATGCCATCCGATTTGAGCGTGACGCTGGGCGTTCCGCCCTCCGCTTCGAATGAAAGTTCTTCCTGCAGGAATAGACCACTGCCGTCAAGCTCGAGCTCGATAGCAGTCAGGCGCCCTCTCCTCCGTCCCGGGCTGACGTCTTGGATTTGGCGCGCGCCAACATACCCGAAGATCCGGTACGTGAACTCGTAGGTGGCAGAATCCATACCCATCATCCGGAACTCGCCGTCGTCGTCGGTCTCAGCCGTCCGCGGGGCGCCGCCGCCATCTGCCCGCCGGGCTTCTATCTCAACACCCTCTAGGGGATTACCCCACGTGTCGGTGAGGAGACCTTCGGCCATCGCGTTTTGCGCCAGCGCCATGTGTGCGGCAGACGTGCCACAAGCCGTCATAACCAGCATCACCGCAAGTGCGCGAATCCTCATCGTGCCCCCTTTCGACCATCGAATTGATGGGTTAATTCAACTCTACGCCGGTTCCTGAACATGTCTTCCTCCAACCCTACACAACAGCCCCATGGGCAGTACCAGTACGCCAACGGCCCAAAGAGCGGACTCAAACTCAGGTCTGTCCCCGCACGTGGCGGCCTAGCGCGAGTGCGCCTCTTCCTATTGTCCACTACGGTCGCTCAGCCTGTGCCGCCTCCTCCGTCTCCATCCAGCCCTCATACCACCGGAACACATTACCGGTGAGGCTGCCGATGAAGATGTCGCCGGTTTCGGCCACGTCAATCCAATGCCCCGGGCTTTCCATCGCTCCGATAATCTCACCGGTATTGATGTCTACGTGCATGATGCGCCCGGCCAGGGTGTCGTAAGTAATGTTTTCGACGTTGTCGCGATGGGTAATCACCCACACCTGGTCGTCCGGCGTGATGAAGATGTTTTGGGTCGCGCCCAGGTGGTTCCAAGTGTCGAGCAACGTGCCATCCGCATCGAAGATCTGGATGCGGTTGTTCTCGCGGTCGCTGGCATACACGCGTCCGGTTGAATCCACCGCGATGGAGTGCACCAGATCGAACTCGCCGGGGCCCGAACCAGGGGTCCCCCAGGTGGTGACGAAATTGCCCTCGGCGTCGTACTTGACCACCCGGCTGTTTCCGTAGCCGTCGGCCACGTACAGCTCGTCGTTCGGCCCGAACGCGATGTCGGCGGGCCGGTCGAACGTCTCGTCGGTGGTGCCCGCCTCACCCTTGATACCGAGCGACATCAGCACCTCTCCCTCCTTCGAGAGCTTCATCACGCGGTGGTTGCCGTTGTCTGTGACCCACACGTTGTCGTGCCGGTCGATCCGCAGGCCGTGCTCGTTGCCGAAGTCCATGCCGGCGCCGAACGACCGCTGGTAGGTACCCTGGGCGTCGAACACCACGATCGGGTCGGCCACGTCGCCACGGTGGAACACATAAACGTCGCCGCTCGAATCGGTGGCCACCGCCGACACCCGACCGAAGCTCCACCCCTCGGGCATGGTGTGCGGCTCCTGGCCGAAGCGGATGGCCACGCTGTACTCCATCAGCCCGCCTTCGTGCGGGTACCAGCCGGCCCGGCCGTCCTGGTCGACCACCTGGCCCGGCACGTGGCTCCGGTCGATGTCGATGCCCGGCGCGGGACGCATCACGACGCTGTCCGCACCGTCATC
The DNA here is from genome assembly GCA_913043805.1 of uncultured Acidobacteriota bacterium. Classification (GTDB taxonomy): domain Bacteria; phylum Acidobacteriota; class Vicinamibacteria; order Vicinamibacterales; family UBA8438; genus UBA2994. The sequence continues at coordinate 2,366 of CAJWMX010000405.1, forward strand.
AGGCGCTGTCGTCGCCTCGGGCGACGACGAGCAGGCAGCCAGGGCGAACGCGGGCAACAGTGCAATCAGCTTCTTCATTTGGGGCCCTCCCTCAGGGCATTCAGTTCTGGGCTTCGAGTACCCGCAAGGCGGACACGAACTCACTCCACGGCACCGGCGCGCCATGCACCGGCGCCAGTGTACCTACCTCAAGCCCCATCCGCTCCACCTGGGTGTTCAGGCTGCGCATCGCCGGCAGCTGGGCCGCCTTGGGGGGCTCGTGTGTGTCGAACAGGTCGGCCTGGAACGCGATGCCCTCCTCGGGCAGATACGCCATCAGCATGCCGGTCACGTGCTGCAGCGGCTGCACGTAGTAAACGTGCAGCAACCGCTCGTCATCGGTGATGGTGTAGCGCTCCTGGATCGCCTCGTAGTTGTAGCCCTCCGACAGCTCGGTCGGCGGCCACAACGACACGATGTCCGGATCGATAGTCCGGGGCTCGTAGCTCAGAACGTCCGTGTTCAGGAACTCCAGGTTCGACATGTGGGTCACGATGGTCGACCCGATGTGCATGTAGGTCCGCAACCCGCCGATGTGGTCGAAGTGCGGGTGCGACGTGATCAGCCATCGAATCGGCTTGTCGGGCGCCAGCTTCACCACCTCTTCAATGACCGTCAGACTGCGCCGCTCGTCGCCCGGCGCCTCGAAGACCGCCACGAAGTTCTCGAACTCGACCATGTAGCTGTTGGCCGGACCGCCTCCCAGCCGGTAGACCCCGTCGGCCATCTCCTCGACGGTCACCGGCGCCGGGAAGGTCGCGTCGCGCACCGCCTGCGGCACCGCCACCGGATCCGGGCAGGCGTTGGCAACGATGTCAGGAAAGCTGCCGCCGTAGGCGTTGTGGCCCGTGCTCTGGCGATAGAACTGCCAGTTGTCGTCCCAGCCCTGGTGCGAGTGCCAGTTGGTTGGCCATTTGATGCCGTCCACCGTAATCTGGTTCGTCGACTCGTGCTCGATGTTGAAGTCGCCCAGTGTCGGGTCGTTCACCGTGGTCTTGAGCCGTTGAATCTGGTTGTCGGGGTTGATGGTGGCGTCCACCCGGTACTTGCCGAACATGGTGATCGCCACCACGTGCATCTTCACCGGGGCCACGACATTCCCGTCACGGCCCTTCTCGATCTGCTCCCAGCGCCAGAACGCCACCGGGTCTGCGCCTGGCAGCCGTGCCGCCTTGAGGAAGCCCTGCGGGTTCAGCCACATGTCCAGCCGGTAGACCTCGGCAATCTCGGGCGGGGTGGCCACCGGCTC
>CAJWMX010000406.1 GCA_913043805.1 uncultured Acidobacteriota bacterium
CGGGAACGTCACCAGTCCACCGATCGAGGTCGTCGTGATCAGCAACCCTGACTGTTTCTCCCGGAAGTGGGGGAGGAACGCCTGTGTGGTCCGCAGCACGCCAAGCAGGTTGGTGTCGAGCTGCCGGGTGAGCTGGGCGTCGGTCGCTCCCTCGAAGGCCCCGAAGAGGCCGTAGCCGGCGTTGTTGAACAGCACGTCGACGCCCCCGAGCTCCAGGACGCGGCCGGCCGCGTCCTCAATTTGGGCCGGGTCCGTGACATCCAGTGGCAGCAGGGTGACGCCGGGCGTGTGCTGGCGCTCGGTTTCCTTGTCAGGGCTCCGCATGGTGGCGAAGACGGTCCAGCCGTGACTGGCGAAGAGCGTGGCGGCCGCACGGCCGAGTCCCGTCGAGCTTCCGGTGATCAAGATAGATCGTGACATCGAACGTCCTTTCGTCCTGGTCGATGCGGCCGGATCAGTGGGTAACCTTGCCGCAGCGTGGACAGGTGCGGCCCTGGTCGTCGTCGCGTAGGCGGATGCCGTCGACGTGGTTCACGACGAAGTCCTGGATGAAAGCGTAGCGTTCCTCGCCGTTGTTGACATCCACCTGGCGGTCGCGGGTGACCTGGCGGATCTCGCCGTCGTATTCGTAGTGTCCCCAGCAGTTGGGTCAGGCGCCCTCGGGAACCTGGCCGGCGGTGTCTTCGGCCGGGCGAGAGAAGAACGCGGACAATGTTTCGAGTAGGCTCATGGGTTCTCTTGTCGGGGCGGTCGGTCTCGACTCATCACAGCAATCAGCCTCAGGAAGGTTGGGAGACCTCTGATGACCGAATGCAAACCAGCGGGCTGACCGTGGCGAGGCTGGGTGCAGACCCAGATCGACGAGGCGAGGGAGAAGGGCGACTTCGATCGGTTACCGGGGGCGGGCAAGCCGCTGCCCGGCCTCGATCAGCCATACGACTAGGCATGGTGGATCAAGGCGAAGCTCAAGCGCGAGGGCGGCACGATGGCGCCGCCCACCTTGGAGCTGCGGCGTCGGGTGGAACGATGGGTCGGGTCGTGTCTCGACCTCCCGTCCCTCGAGCGGCTGCGCGACGAAGCCGAGGCGCTCAACGACGAGATTCGACGGATCAACCGCGGCCATCTCGGACCGCTGACGCCTCAGCCGCCCATCGATGTGGACGCCCTCTGCGGACAGTGGCGAGCCGCACGGGTGGCCTCGGGGGACGACTGAGCCTACATCGACGCAAGCTTCTCAAAGACGTCGTGGAAGACGGCGTCGCGGAAGACGTTGTTGGCGACGCGGATCGGGTGCCGACCGGCGCCTGACTCCCAGCGCATGTCGTCGGTCAGCACCGGGCTGTCGACGATCTCGGACGGGACCCAGTCCGGGTTGATCAGCCAGGCGATGGCCGAGATGTCCCAGATCACCTTCGAGTAGGGGTAGATGCCGGCCCGTTGACCGCGGTTCATGGCCCGGGAGGCGTACTGCAGGAACTGACCCAGGAGATAGTCACCCAGCAGCGACCGTCCCTGCAGCTGCTCGGTCAGCTCCGGGACCGTCGTGCGGAGATGCTCCGAGACGTTCTTGGTTGGAATTTGCACCAGCGGTACGCCGCTGTCGAAGAGCACCTGGGAGGCGATCACGTCCTGCTGCAGGTTGAACTCTCGCGCAAACGGCCAATAGTGGGTGGTTCCGCCCAGCCACACCACCACGATGCGGTCCTTGATGCGCGGCTCCATCAGCATGGCGGACGAGACATTGACGGGCCCGCCGATGGTCAGGACATACAGCGGTTCGTCGCCACCGTTCATCGCCTTGTCGATCAGATCGCGCGCGGCGGGACTGTCGATCGGACGGTCCACGGACTCGAAGTAGCGGTCCGACCCACGGAGAGCGATCGACTCGTCAACGTCCGGGAAGAACGCGAGCAGCCGGAGGATCTCCTGGTAGCTTCGCTCCATGCCGATGGCCGCGGTCGGCGACAGGTTGTTGACGAACGGGGCGGCGTAGATCGCCTCGACGTCCATCCGATCGGGCGAGAGCAGGCTGTAGGCCACGGCGTACTGGTCATCGATCTCGTTGAACGTGTCGGTGTCGAGCACGACGCGCATTTGTCCCGGTGGCGGCAGCGCGAGCCGGCGTTCGAGGTCGGCTGGCTGGGCCCGGACGGCGGGGGCGACGGCGAGTGTGGCGGTGGCCTGGATGAGCTCTCGGCGTGTCAACATGTCCCGGATCTTATCTCCAGAGCCTGGCGCGCGCTTACTGGGCGAGCAGGATGATGATCCGATGCGGCTCGGTGTCGGGCGGTTCGGTTGGGCCGCCGTGGATGTCCTTGCTCCAGCGGGTGTGGTGCAGCACGAGGTCGGGGGTGTCGTTGTCGTCGATGCGCGCCAGCCAGCTGAACTCACCGTCGTGTGGAAGTGGCACCACCACCTCTTGCGGCTCATCCGCGAACGGTACCGGGCCCGGCACCCCCCGGTAGAGTCCGAACCGCTCGTGCGTCCACTCGAGGATCAGATCGGCGCGTCCATCTCCGGTGACATCGCCGAGCAGGTTCGTGCGGTTGAACGCCCGGGGATACGGGGAGTCTTCCTGGCGTATCTGATGCCGGCCGCCTCGCAGTGCCTGGACGAGCGGAATCCACATCGGTTCGCGGTGGCTCGGAGATCCGTCGAGGGCCAGCCGCTCGATGGTGGCCGGCGTTCCGTTCCCCTCGGTGTCGAACCGACGAAACTCGAGATGCAACCAGAGGTCGTCGCCCATGGCGCCCTTCATGCGTCGCCAGAGACCCGACTGAAACACGCGGTCGTCGAGCGTGGTCGCCAGGAGTTCCGGACGCTCGGCAGCGTCCAGGGTGACCGTGGAGAGGTCCAGATGGAGCCGTTCCTGGCTCGGAAGCACTACCTCAGGTGTCGCGGACCAGATGAGGTTGCCCCTGCTTCCGTCCACGCCGAGATACACCTCGATGGCCGAGCGTCGGCTGGCTCCGTCCAGCCGGTAGCCGACCAGATCGGCTCGCGCGTCCCCGTTCAGGTCGGCCACCGCCCTGAGCACGTACCCGGTGAGGTCGCCCTCGGTAATCCAGGACAGGTGGTCCGCATCGAAGGCGGGCGTCAGGGGCAGGCGCCGAGGCGTCGGGTCGACGTTGACGCTGTCGCGCACCTGGTAGACGACGAAGTGGTCGCCGCGCCACGTGGCCAGGTCGAGGGTGTCGTCCCGGTCGTGGTCCATCCGATGGACGCCGCTCTCGGACCATGGATCGAAGCGGGCGCCGTCAGAGCCGTAGATTCGGTCCATTCGGACCGCCGTGTCGACCCGCACCGGGTCGGCAAACTGGCCGCCGGCGTGCTGCGTGATGACGCTGAAGCCCGCCTGGACGGGGAGAACCAGATCGTCGAGCCCATTACCCGTGATGTCATGGGTGATGTCGACGTGGAGCGGGTCGTCCCGGCCCGGAGGAGCGAAGACCGAAGAGACCTCCGCGAGCGATCCGGTGGCGCCAGACGCCAGGTCGAGCCAGTCGCGTCCGTCGACCGAGAGCCGGTCGACCCACCGGACCCCGTGCCCCAGCCGATGCTCGTGGGCCACGGTCCATCCGCTGCCGTCGAAGCTCAAGACCCGCGCCAGCCGTTCCCCGTTCGCGGGGCCATGTACGACCGCGAGG
>CAJWMX010000407.1 GCA_913043805.1 uncultured Acidobacteriota bacterium
GGTGGCGCCCGCGGTGATCAGCCGGGATGGACGCGGTGGGGCGACGGTCCGGGCCGTCCGGCTCGCAGAAGGGCTCGACGTCGACGGCGCCCTCGACGAAGCCGTCTACACGACGGTGCCATCTTTTGGCGGGTTCATCCAGATGGAGCCCGACGCCGGGGCGCCGGCCACCGAGCGCACCGAAGCGTGGGTGCTGTTCGACGACACGAACCTGTATATCGTCGCGCGGCTCTGGGATGCGGCCCCCGAATCGGACTGGATCGTCAACGAGATGCGGCGGGACAGCAACAACCTGTCGCAGAACGAAGGCGTCGCGATTCTGCTCGACACGTTCTACGACCGGCGAAACGGCAACTTCTTCACGATCAGCCCGATCGGTGGGCGCGCCGACGGCCAGGTGAGCAACGAGCGCGGGTACAACCGTGACTGGAATCCGGTGTGGGCGGTCGAGACCGGCCGGTTCGACGGGGGCTGGACGTTCGAGGCGGCGTTCCCGTTCAAGTCGATGCGCTACCGGCCGGGACGCGAGCAGGTCTGGGGTCTGCAACTGCGGCGCCGCGTCCGCCACAAGAACGAGACGTCGTTCCTCACCCCGCTCGACCCCGGGCTGGGTCAGACGGCGATCTTCCAGGTGTCGCGGTCGGCGACCCTAGTCGGACTGGAGGCGCCCGAGAGCGGCCGCCCGATCGAGATCAAGCCGTACGTCATCGGCGACCTCAGCTCGGACCTGAACGACTCACCAGCCGTATCGAACCGGCTGGGCGGCGATGTGGGGCTGGACCTCAAGTACGGCATCACCGAGAACCTGACGGCCGACGTCACCATCAACACCGACTTCGCGCAGGTCGAGGCGGACGAGCAGCAGGTCAACCTCACCCGGTTCAGTCTGTTCTTCCCCGAGAAGCGGGAGTTCTTTCTCGAGAACCAGGGCACGTTCAGCTTCGGCGGCTCGTCAGGGCGGCGGGGCGACACTCCGGTGCTGTTCTACAGCCGCCGGATCGGTCTGAACCAAGGACGCGAGGTGCCGATCGTCGCCGGCGGGCGCATGACAGGTCGGGTTGGCCGTTTCAGCCTCGGGTTGATCAACATCAAGACCGACGACGAGCCGGTCGGCGGCGCCCTGAGCACCAACTTCATGGTGGCTCGCATCAAGCGAGACCTGCTCCGTCGGAGCAGCGTCGGCGTCATCATGACCCACCGGTCGGTGCTCGCCGACGGGCCGGGCGACGGCCAGACGTTCGGAGCCGACGCTACGTTCGCCTTCTTCGAGAACCTGACCCTGAGCAGCTACTGGGCGAGCACCCGCACCCCGGGACAGGAGAAGGAGAACACCAGCTACAACGCGACCCTCCGCTACGACGGAGACCGGTACGGGGCGACCCTGGGGCACCTGTTCGTCGCTCCGCAGTTCGCGCCGGCGGTAGGATTCGTCCGCCGGGACGACTTTCGCAAGAGTGACGGGTCGCTCCGGTTCAGTCCCCGGCCGCAGGGACTCGCCGCGGTGCGCAAGTTCACCTACGAGGGCTCCTACACCTACGTCACCGATTCGGACGGCCTGGTCGAGACGCGCGAAGCCCAGGGACTGTTCGAGACCGAGTTCGAGAACAGCGATACCTTCGAACTCAGTTACACCTCGACCTACGACTTCCTCAAAGAGGGGTTCACTATCGCGCCAGAGGTCACCATCCCGGTGGGCGGCTACGACTTCTGGAACGCGCGCACAGCGTTTCGACTCGGTCAGCAGCGCCGCGTGTCAGGGTTGCTGTTCGCCGAGCACGGCACGTTCTACGGCGGGACGAAAACGACGCTCGGGTTCGGCGGCGGCTCATTCGGGGGACGGGTCGAGCTGACGCCTCGGTTCTCGTTCGAGCCGGGACTCTCGTTCAACTGGATCGACCTGCCGCAGGGCAGCTTCCTGACCCGGCTCGTCACCACCCGAACGACCTTCACTATCAGCCCGGCGATGTTCGTCGGCGCCCTCGTCCAGCACAACTCGAGCAACAACGCCCTCAGCGCGAATGTTCGACTGCGGTGGGAATATCAGCCCGGGAGCGAGCTGTTCGTCGTCTACACCGAGCAGCGCGACACGCTGGCGCCCGGAGCGATCCCGCAACTCGAGAACCGGGCGCTGATCGTGAAGATCAACGGTCTGCTACGGTTCTAGCCGTGCCACCTTCCGCGCTCCCCATCCGGGCGTTCAGACCTGATATAGTTCCGGCGTTTTGGTCCCCCTCCTGCGACGCGGCGTAGCAGCAGCCGCGTTGTGCCTGACACCGCAGCTCCTCTTCGCGCAATCCGAACAGACGACCGGCTCAGGTTCTTCGACGGGCGAGATCGAGCTCGTCGCACAGGCCCCCGACAAGGTCGCCGCCGCCATGGAGGTCGCCGAGGCGCCCGCCCTCGACGGCAACGTGCTCGACGACCCGGCGTGGCGCGGCGTGATGCCGATCAGCGGCTTTAGCCAGAGCGCTCCGGACGAAGGCCAGCCCGCGACCGAGCGTACCGAGGTGCGGGTCGTCTTCACCGAAGACACCATCTACTTCGGCGTGGTCTGCTACGACGCCGACCCCGACGGGATCATCGTCTCTGACAGCCGGCGCGACTCGTCGATGAACAACGCCGACAGCTTCCAGCTGATCCTGGATACGTTCAGCGACCGTCAGAACGGCTTCGTCTTCGGGACCACGCCAGCCGGTCAGGAGTACGACGGGCAGGTGACCGACGAGGGCGGGGGCCGTGCCCGGTTCGGCTCGAGTGGCGGGGGCGGATTCAGCCGGGGCAGCGGAAGCGGCTTCAACTTGAACTGGGACGGCGCGTGGCAGGTGGCCACCTCCATCACCGAGGTCGGCTGGACCGCGGAGTTTGCCATCCCGTTCCGGACCATCCGATTTCCCGAGCGGGAGACCCAATCCTGGGGTGTGAACTTCCAGCGGATCATCCGGCGCCGGAACGAGACCGCCTACTGGGCCCCGCTGCCACGCCAGTACAACCTCTACCGACTCTCGATGGCGGGCCAACTGGGTGGCATCCGGGCTCCAATCGGTCTGTCCAGCAACCTTCAGCTGACGCCCTATGTGGTCGGCGATCTGTCCACACGGGACATCACGCCCGACCGCGACCCGCTCGCGGTGGGCGACTTCGGCGCCGACCTCAAGTACAGCGTCAACACCGGCCTCACCCTCGACGCCACCTACAACACTGACTTCGCCCAGGTTGAGGTGGACGACCAGCAGATCAACCTGGATCGGTTCAACCTCTTCTTCCCGGAGAAGCGGCCGTTCTTCCTGGAGAACGCCGGGGTGTTCTCGGTCACGAACCAGGGCCCGGCGACTGGCCGGAACCTGGGGCAGACGGAGCTCTTCTTCAGCCGCCGGATCGGGATCAGCGGTGGCACCCAGGTCCCGATTCTCGGAGGCGCCAGGCTCTCGGGCAAAGTCACCGACTCGACCACCGTCGGTTTCCTGAACATGCAGACCGACGAGGCCGGAACCCTGGGGAACAACTTCACGGTGGCCCGGCTGCGCCGAGACCTGCCCAACCGGTCGAGCATCGGGGGGCTCTTCGTCAATCGGCAGGCGACCGGCCTCGACTCGAGCGGCGGCGACTACAACCGCACCTATGCGTTT
>CAJWMX010000408.1 GCA_913043805.1 uncultured Acidobacteriota bacterium
TGTGGCGCGTCCGTTCGCGCCCGGGTTGTCGCGCGAGGGGAGTAGCGGCCCATGCACGTGTGCGAGCGCCTGTTCGAAGGTTTCGAACGACGGGTCGGAGGGGAGCGAGATCTTGATCGCGGTCACCTCCGGGTACTCCAGCCTGACGTCGTTCTCGAACAGCCGGACCTCTTGCCCCATCCACACCATTGCCGCGTCGGTGAACTGGTTCCGCTGTCGGGCGAGGTCGAAATCCAGATAGCCCGGTCCGTAGGTCGGGAACGCCATGTCCGACAGGGCTTCGAGCGGCACCCGGACCAGCAGGCGTAGGCGCTGTCCCTCCGGTTTCACGAACGCCCGCACCGTGACGTCGGCCGGAATGTCGTGCGCCTTTTGGGGGGCTGGAAACGCCAGCAGCAGCCCAAGTACCAGCAGAAGCAGTGCGAAGGGGTGAGCCGGTCGCCGTGGTCGCGAAGGCGTCGTCATGGTCAGGGTAGTCGTTGGAAGTCGTTGAACCCCAGTTAGATAGCTGGGCCAGTGGGGGCGTCCGAGGCGCCCGCCGTCGTCGGTCGGGAAAATATAGCGCAATTCGTACGATTTACAAGTATACTGGCGGCTTCCGAGAGGCCTGTGGGGACCCGTTTCCCTTGGGGCTCCTGCCCTCGACTGATTGGAGGAAGCCGATGATTCGGAAGCAGCATCTTCTCTTTGGGGCCGCGCTGGCCACGGCAGCGCTCGTGGTTGCCTGTGCTGGTGGCGCCGAGGAATCAGGGACAGCCGGAGGCGGCGGTGGCGACACCGGCACCATGCTGTCCATGAACCCGGACGATGGAGTGCCGACCTTCGAGGTCGATCCTCTGTTCCCGAAGAACCTGCCGAACCACTGGCTGATGGGGCCGGTCATCGGTGTGGACGTCGACTCCCGCGACCACATCTGGATCGTCCATCGGAACACCCCGGACAACTTCGTCCTCAACACCGAGATCGGCATGATGGCCGATCCGCCGGTCGCGCAGTGCTGCCAGCCTGGTCCTCCAGTCATGGAGTTCGATCAGGAAGGCAACTTGGTGCAGGCCTGGGGCGGCCCCGGGACCGAGACTGGTGACTATGTCTGGCCGGCGTCGAACCACGGCATCACCATCGATGCGATGGACAACGTCTGGATCGGCGGCAACGGCGGCCCCGACGCCCACGTCCTCAAGATGGACCGCCAGGGCAACTTCATGATGCAGGTCGGCACCTCCGGCGCGCGGATGACCGGCCCGGTCAGCGAGCGCACCGGTCAGCCGACTCCGCAGCGCGACAGCCACTCGGAAGACAGCTTTGGCCGAGTCGCCAAGATCGCGGTGGACAACGAGGCCAACGAGGCGTACTTCTCCGACGGCTACTTCAACCGCCGGATGGCCGTGGTCGACATGGACACTGGTGAGATGAAGCGCTACTGGGGCGCCTACGGCAACGAGCCGGACGACGAGGTCAACCTCGGGCGCTACGTTCGTGGTGACGAGTCGACGTACCAGCAGTTCCGTGGACCGGTCCACTGTGGCGAGGTCTCGAACGACGGTCTCGTCTATGTGTGTGACCGTGGCGGCGACCGGGTGCAGATCTTCCAGAAGGATGGGACCTACGTCTCCGAGCACTTCTATGCGCCCGATACCTTGTCGCAGGGTTCGACGTGGGACATCGACTTCTCGCACGACCCGGAGCAGCGGTGGATCTATCTGGCCGACGGCCAGAACATGAAGGTGTACATCATCGATCGCGAGACCATGGAAGTGGTGACCGCCTTTGGTGACGGTGGCCGTCAGCCCGGTATGTTCTTCGCGGTGCACAGCCTCGCCGTCGACTCGAATGGCAACATCTTCACGACTGAGACCTACGAGGGGTCGCGCCTGCAGAAGTTCACGTTCAAGGGCTACGGGCCGGTGCCGGCTGGAGCCGAGGGCGAGAACAGCCAGGGCGTCCTGTGGCCGACCAACTAGGACTCGCCGAGACGTAGCATTGAGGCCGGTCCACCGCGTGGTGGGCCGGCCTTCGTTCTGTACCTGGTCATTTCTTGAAAGTGCTTGGGGGAGAGGTCATGCGGAGTTGGCAGCTGGTGCGGAGTGGGGTGATGGCTCTGGTCATGGTGACGGCGCTCGGGAGCGCGGCCACGGCGCAGGAGCTGACCGAGGAGCAGTACGGTCCGACCATGGGTGAGGTTAGGTTGCTGGTGGGCGACGTGTCGCAGTACATCGACAATCGCTACTGGCCCGAGCTCGGCGAAACCCTCGACAAGCTGTTCCCGATGTTCCGCCAGATGGAGGCGTTCTGGGAGGGCCGTGGGAACGACAGCGCGCTGGCCATCACCGGCGAGTCGATCGCTGCCCTGCAGGAGCTGGGGCGGGCTGGCATCGACATGAATGTGGGCGCCGCCCAGACCGGCCTGGGGAATCTGCGGGCTACCTGCGGCACGTGTCACGAGGCGCACCGCGAGCCCGACGGCGACGGCTTCAAGATCAAAGCCGGCTCGTAGTCCATCAGCCGGATCGACCTCGTCGGTGCAGTCCGGCGGTTCTTCAGGGCGACGCCTGCTCGGGCGTCGCCCTTTTCCTATCTGGTGCGGTTTGCCCCACGTGCGGTTGGGTGTAGGCTAGCGCCGTATCACGTACTACGGGCGCAGTAGCGTCCTCTCGTGGGAAGGAGACTGTGATGCGGCGATCATTCGAGCGAAGCTCTCTGACGGCGTTGCTCGCCGTTGTCTGCCTGCTGGGCGTGTCGATGACGGCCGATGCCCAGGGGCGGACGCGCGGCAAGGTGATGGATGAGTGGGGCAACGGTCTCCCAGGCGCGACCGTGCTGGCCGAGCCAGATGGCGGCTCAGGGGCACCGACCACCGAAACGACCGACGACAACGGCGAGTTCATGTTCGTCGGCTTGCCCCAGGGCGTCTGGAACTTTACCGTCACCTTTGACGGCTACCAGGGCATCCGTCAGGCGGCCCGCGTGAGCCAGCTCAATACCAACCGTCCGATCGAGGTGGAGCTCCCCGTGCTGCCCTCGGGCGGACTGTTCCGCGAGCGCACCGAGTTCGAGGCCGAGGGCGGCACGCCCACGTTCCGGTTCGAGGATGACGGCAAGTTCGAGTTCGAGGACGAGGACGGCGAGGGCGAGGGCACCTACGGAATCGTCGAACAGAACGCGCTGCTCGTGGTGCGGGACTACGACGGCCCAGACGACAAGTTCAGCGTCACGACACCGGTGATCGTCGAGTTTGGCGACGCCATGTTCACGACGATGACCCACGCCGGCGTGACCTTGCCGAAGAAGTGACGCGAGAGGACGAGGCCGGGATGAGCCTTCGCCGAGGTGCGGGACCCGTGCTGGCGCTGGCGGCGCTGGTGGCCGTCTCGTTCGCATCCGACGCGGCGCACGCCGAAGTCATCCGTATCGACATCACCGCCCGGGAGGCGTTCGGAGCGGACGTCGACGGGAAGATCGGTCCTTACGAACGCTGGCGCGGGCGCGTCATCTACGCGCTCGACGTAGAAGACGGCGCCAACCAAGGCATCGTCGACCTCGATCTCGCCGCGACCGACGGGGACGGCCGTGTGATCTTCTACGGGGATCTCGAGATCCTCGCGCCCGCCGATCTCTCCTTGG
>CAJWMX010000409.1 GCA_913043805.1 uncultured Acidobacteriota bacterium
ATGCGCCAGGTGGTTGACGTGGCCGACCGGTTGCTGGCCGCGTCCGAGGCGGGCGGAGGGTTGGCGTGAGCGAAACGCTCCGCGGTCTCATCCGGTTCGACCAGATCGGCTGGTGGGGTGTGATCGACATCGCCATCGTTTCGTTGCTGATCTATGAGCTTCTCAAGCTGGTCCGCCGGACTCACGCGGTGCAGATCATGATCGGGGGCGGGATCATCGTCCTGTTGTACTACGCGTCCCAATTCACCCCGCTCCAGACGCTGAACTGGCTCGTGCGCGACATGTTCGGTTACATCGTGTTCGCCGCGATCGTGCTGTTTCAGGCGGACATCCGTCGGGCCCTGGCCCATTTCGGACGCGCGTCGTTCTTCCGCTATCTCAAGCGGCCGGAGACGACCGGAGAGACCGTCGAAGAGGTGGCCGTCGCGCTCCGGATGCTGGCCGAGCAGCGCGTCGGCGCGCTCGTCGTGGTTGAACGGGAGATCGGGCTGCGCAACTACGTGGAAAGCGGCATTCCGCTCGACTCGGAGGTCAGCTACGATCTGCTCGTCAGCGTGTTCCGGCCAGGGTCGCCCTTGCACGACGGCGCCGTGGTGATTCAGCAAGACCGGGTGGCGGCCGCCGCCTGCTTCCTGCCGCTGACCGTGAACCCCAGGGTAAGCAAGGACCTTGGCACGCGGCACCGAGCCGCGATCGGGCTCACGGAGGAGACCGACGCGGTCGCCCTCGTGGTGTCGGAGGAAACAGGGCACCTCTCGCTCGTCGTCGACGGTCAGATCGAGCAGAATCTGGAATCGGAGCAGATCAGATACCGCCTCGAGGCGCTGGTCTTGCACAGCCGTTCGCCGGGGGGCGAGTGATGGCGCCGCCCACACCCGGCCTGCCGTTCTTCCGCGACATCTGGCTGAAGCTGTTTGCGGTCGCGCTGGCGGTTCTCCTGAGGTTGGCGGTGGCTGGTGACCCGACGGTCGAGCGCGGGCTGCACGTGCCGCTGGAGTTCGAGAACCGGCCAAGCTCGATCGAAGTCCTCGGCGACCCGCCCGATACGGTAGAGGTGCGGCTGCGTGGCAGCTCCGGCGTGCTACGCCGTCTTGAGACGGGCGACGTCGCCGCCATCATCGACCTGGGGGCGGAGCGACCCGGACAGCGGTTGTTCGACATGACAGAAGGTCGCGTGCGTGCCCCGCTTGGGGTCGAGGTGACGCAGGTGATTCCGTCCTCGGTGTCTTTGCTGCTCGAAGCGGAGGGGTCGCCGCGCCTTGTGCCGATCGTGCCGGTGGTATCGGGAACCCCGGCCGACGGTTTCATGGTGGGCCAGGTTACCGTCGAGCCGGCCACCGTCGAGGTCGTGGGGCCGCTCAGCCGACTTCGTGAGCTGACCGATGCGATTACCGAGGCGATCGACGTCACCGACGCCTCGGTCCCGATCGCGCAGTCCGTCACCGTGGGGGTGGAGGAGCCGAATCTGCGGCTCGAGACGCCGGTGACGGCGCTGGTGTCGGTGGATATCGTCCGTGCCCCGGTGGCCCGCACGTTGTCCGAGGTGCCGGTGTCGTTCGAGAACCTCGGGCCTGGCCTGACCGTGTCTCTGGTCCCCGACACCGTGAGCGTGTCGATTCGCGGCGCGATCGAACTGATGCGTGGACTGGATGCTGGCCTGGTCGACGCCTCGGTCGACCTTGCCGGTCTCGAGGCCGGTCGCTACAATCTGTCCATCAAGGTCGAGCCCCATCGCGCGTTCGAGATCACCGACGTGCAGCCGGATTTCGTCTCGGTCTGGCTTCGGTGAGGCGCTACCTCCCTACGAACGATGTCTCTGTTTGGTACCGACGGTGTCCGCGGTACGCCTGGCGTCGCCCCGCTTGATGCGACGACCCTGCAGCGTCTCGGCGCCGCGATCGCCTGGGCCGTTACCGGCGATACTGGATCCGCCCGCATCTTGGTCGGACGTGACACCCGGGAGTCCGGCGCGTGGATCATCGAGCAGCTCGGGCGCGGGTTCTCTTATGCTGGTGCCGATGCGTTCGACGGCGGGGTGTTGCCCACCCCGGCCGTGGCCGGTCTGACCCGGGGCGGTGACTTCCACGCCGGCGTCGTCGTGTCCGCCTCGCACAACCCCTATCAGGACAACGGCGTCAAGGTGATCGCCGGCAACGGTGAGAAGGCCGACGACGGCCTCGAGGGGCGAATCAGCGCCCGGGTCGCCGAGACGACCTGGAGCTTCGGGGACGACGCCGTGCCCAGGCTGACGGCCGTCGACCTGGCCGAGGGGTATGCGACCCAGCTGGCCGGTGCGTTTGCCTCTCTGGCTGCCTCTTCCTCGCTCTCGCTGGCCATCGACTGCGCCAACGGGGCGGCCAGCCAACTGGCGCCCGACGTCCTTGGTCGACTCGGCTTCGACCCCCTCGTCCTGTCCAACCAGCCTGACGGGCGAAACATCAATCTGGATTGTGGCTCCACCCATCCGGACGCGCTCGCGCGCGCCGTCGTCGAACACGGCTGCCGCCTGGGCGCCGCCTTCGACGGCGACGCGGACCGCGTGGTGTTCGTCGATCATCGGGGCACGGTCGTCAACGGCGACGCGGTGCTTCTCATTGCCGCACGACGATTGGCCCAGACAGGGCAGCTGCCCGGTCAGGCCATCGTGGCCACCGTGATGAGCAATCTTGGTCTCGAGCGCGCGCTCCGGGCCGATGGCATCACTGTCCACCGCTGTCCCGTTGGCGACCGTTCGGTGTGGGTCGAGATGCAGGCCCGGGGCGCGTCGCTAGGGGGAGAGCAGTCAGGCCACATCATCCAGTCGCGGCTGTTGCCGACCGGTGACGGGCTGGCCACCGCGCTGACGATCTTGACCGCCGTGGCGGAAAGCGGGCGAGACCTCGCCGATCTGGCGGCCGATCTGGTCCCGTTACCTCAGGTGCTGGTCAATGCTCGCGTTGGTCGACGGGTGCCCCTCGACGACCTGCCTGGCGTGACCCGCGCCATCGCGGACGCGGAGGGCGAGCTCGACGGCAACGGTCGAGTGCTTGTTCGATACTCCGGCACTGAAGCGCTACTTCGGGTGATGGTCGAGGGCACCGACCAGGCGACAATCGAGCGCCTCGCTGCGGGCATCGCCGATCAGGCGGTCGCGGAGCTTGGCGCCGCCAGGAGTGAGTGAGGGCGTCATGCGGTTGGGCGTGAACATCGATCACGTGGCCACCATCAGGCAGGCCCGTCAGACGACCGAGCCCGAGCCGGTGACCGCCGCCGCGCTGGCGGAATTGGCCGGAGCCGATGGGATCACGGTCCACCTGCGCGGCGACCGCCGTCACATGCAGGACCGGGACCTGCGCTTGCTTCGCGACACTGTCGCCACCCGTCTCAACGTTGAGATGGCGGCCACCGACGAGATGGTGGCGATCGCCACCGATCTCAAGCCGCATCAGGTGACGCTGGTGCCAGAATTGCCCGGCGAGGTGACCACCACCGGGGGGATGGATGTGGTCCAGCACTGCGATCTGATCGCCGACGTCGTGGGCCGCTTGCAGGCTGCCGGTATCGCCGTGAGCCTGTTCATCGACACCGCGATCGAGCAGATCGACCAGGCGGTGGCGACCGGCGCTACCGCCA
>CAJWMX010000410.1 GCA_913043805.1 uncultured Acidobacteriota bacterium
ATTGGTGGCGGTCCGTCCGGTGTCGAACCCTTCCTTCTCGATCGCGCCAGTCAGCCGGTCCGTGCGGTCCAGCGCCCGGAACTGCCGGACGCGCTCGCGAAACGCGTCAGTATCCTCCGCCTCCTCGGTGAACTCGTCGACGAGCGGATGCTCGGGCGCCAGCAGGACGAAGCTCGAGCCGTAAATGGTGTCGATCCGGGTCGTGAAGACCTCGATCTCCCGTGCCTTCGCGTCGGGTCCACTCACCGGGAACCGGACCAGCGCGCCTTCCGAGCGCCCGATCCAGTTGCGCTGCATGGTCAGCACCTTCTCGGGCCACTGGTCCAGGCGCTCGATGCCGTCCAGCAACGCGTCGGCGTACTCGGTGATGCGCAGGAACCATTGCTCGAGGTCTCGCCGCTCGACGAGCGTGCCGCACCGCCAGCAACCGCCGTCGACGACCTGCTCGTTGGCGAGCACCGTGGCGCAGCTCGGACACCAGTTGACGGTCGACCGCTTCCGGTACGCCAGGCCCCGCTCGAACATCTGCAGGAACAGCCACTGGTTCCAGCGGTAGTAGTCGGGCTCGCAGGTGGCGAACTCGCGCTCCCACGCGTAGCTGATCCCCAGCCGCTGGAGCTGGCCCTTCATGTGCGCGATGTTCTCAAGCGTCCAGGTCTCCGGATGGGACTTGTTCTTGATCGCCGCGTTCTCGGCCGGCAGACCGAAGGCGTCCCACCCGAACGGATGAAGCACGTTGAAGCCGCGCATCCGCTTCATCCGCGCGATGACGTCGCCGATCATGTAGTTCCGTACATGCCCCACATGAGCGTGGCCGGACGGATAGGCGAACATCACCAGGCAGTAGTAGGTGGGGCGACCTGGTTCTTCGGTCACCTCGAACGCGCGCTGCTCGGTCCAGCGCTGCTGCCACTTCTTCTCGATGGACTGCGGATCGTAATCGGACACGGTCGTTTGTCTGGATGAGGAGGCCGACGCAGCCTGCAACGTCTTGATCTGCAACGAATTGTATCAGCCCGCCCAAACGCCCCAACCTAGGACGTCCCCCGGTCCACTCTCGCGGAGTGGTCGAACGCCCGTAGCCGCCGGTAGCCGGTCGGGAATCGTCACCGGCTACCTTACGGGCATTCGGCCCTCGCAAACGGTAGCCGAATGCCTGGGCCCTAAAACACGCCGGGCCAGTATGGGCTGAGCGCGGCTTGCACCGCCGGGAGGACCGCGTCGACCCGGCTGGTGTCGCCCGAGGCGGGGGCGTCGGCCGGCACGCCGTCGCGGAGCTGGGCCAGGGTGCTGTCGAGACAGGCTTCCAGCGCCTCGAGGTCATATCCGCCCTCGGTCACCACGCCGAGGCGCCCCTCGCACGCGGCTGCCGCCAGCCGCTGGACGTGGGCCGTGAGGAGCCCGAAGCCCTCGGTGGAGACCTCCATCCCTCCCAGCGGATCACGCCGGTGGGCATCGAACCCGGCCGACAGCAGTACCAGCCCAGGATCGAACGCGGTCGCGACCGGCACCACCACCTTGCGCATGGCCCGGTCGAAATCGGCGTCGCCGGCGCCCGCCGCCAGCGGGACGTTGACGGTGAACCCGGCGCCGGCGTCACGTCCGACATCGGTCACGCCACCAGTGCCGGGATAGAAGGGATACTGGTGGAGTGAGACATACATCACGGTGGCGTCCTCGTAGAACATCCACTGCGTCCCGTTCCCGTGGTGCACGTCGTAGTCGATGACGACGACGCGCTCGATACCCGCCGCGCGGGCGTCGGCCGCCGCAACGGCCACGCTGTTGAACAGACAGAAGCCCATCGCCCGGTCCTGTTCTGCGTGATGCCCTGGTGGGCGCACGAGCGCCACGCCGGGCGCCTGGGTCTCTCGAGCGTAGGTCGCCGCCTCGATCGTGGCGCCGACTGCCGACAGCGCCAGGTCGTAGGAGTCCTCGGACGTGTAGGTATCAGGGTCGAGAGCCACGACCTCGCCGGCCGTGGCCGCCATCCGGTCCACGTGCTCGACCGCATGGACCCGCTCGAGCTCGATCCGCGTCGCCGGTCGCGGTGCGTGCAGTTCCCCGCCGGCCTCGGCAAACCGCTGCCCGACCGCATGCATGACGCGACCGCGCGCCGGCTGCTCGGGGTGTCCGGATGGCGGACGATGGTCACTGAACCGTTCGCTGCCGATCACCCTCATCCCACTGCTCCTTCCACCTGGGCACTGAGCAGGCTCGCCGCCCGGGTCTCGAGCGATCCGAGTTCTAGCTCGAGCGCGGCACGCCGCTCCTCCAGTCGCTCGGCCGACAAGCCCGCATCAACCTCGAACGGCGCCCCGATGGCGACCGCCACCTGGGCAAACGGCCGGGGGACCTGGGTCCGATCCCAGCTCGAAGCCTCCCAGTGGCGGTCAGCCTCGATATGAAACGGCAGGATCGGCTGACCGGTCGCGCCGGCGAGCCAGACCGCGCCCGGCTGCACCCGTCGGGCCGGACCGCGAGGACCATCGACCGTGAAGGCGACCGGGCGCCCGCCGCCCAGGTCCCGCTTCATCTGGATGAGGGCGCGGCGTCCGCCACGCGAGGTCGATCCCCGAGCGGTCCCGTAGCCGAAACGCTCGATGATCCGGGCGATCCACTCGCCGTCAAAGTTTCGGCTGGTCATCACCACGATCCGGCGTTCCCGCCAGAAGTAGGTCGCGGGGAGAATGCGACCGTGCCAAAACGCGAAGATCGGCTGACGACCGGCGGACGTGATCGCCTCGTGGTGCTGGAGACCGTCGACCCGCCACCGCAGCGTCCGACACAGCCCGCCGATGACCGGCGCTCCCAGCCCGGCGATTGTCGCCGCCTGGAAGAGCTGCCACCCGGTCAGGGCGCGGCCGGTCACATGCCTTCGTATTCGGGTCCCCCGCCGCCTTCCGGCGGCACCCAGTCGATGATCTGGTAGGGGTCCATGATGTCGCAGGTCTTGCAGTGGACGCAGTTCGACGCGTTGATCTGCAGGCGTTTTCCGCTGCCCTCATCGTCGTCGACCATCTCGTACACGTTGGCCGGACAGAACCGGATGCAGGGATTGCCATACTCGGTACGACATCTTGTCCGACAGACATCGGTGTCCTGCACGAGCAGATGGACCGGCTGGTCCTCGTCGTGACGGGTTCCCGAATAGTGGACGTTGGTGAGCTTGTCGAAGGTCAACTGCCGGTCCACCGCCACGGCGTTGCTGCTCGAATCAGGCGAGGGGGGCGCCAACGGATAGTAGCTGGCCACCCGCTCGATCCGTTCGTGGCCCGATTCCCGTGACAGCAGCGCCGACGGCCACCAGCCGCCGGTCAACGGCACGAGACCGGCGCAGGCCGCTCCCGCCACCAGCCCGCTGCCGAACGCCTGATGCACATTGCGCACCGGATACAGCTCGCGCCGGATACTGCCGGCGTTCACATACTGCTGGAAGGCGGCAAGCGCCTGGGCGGAGAGGTCATCCGACGTCAGCGCATCCAGCACCACGTCGGCCGCCGCGAGACCGCTCTTCATCGCCAGGTGAATGCCCTTCAGCCGCATCGAGTTCAGGAAGCCGGCTGCGTCGCCGACGATCAACCCGCCATCGACGTGGCACCGGGGC
>CAJWMX010000411.1 GCA_913043805.1 uncultured Acidobacteriota bacterium
TCGACCCCACCCGCCCCCGCCTCGCCCTGTCCTTCCCCGGTCGGCTCTCCGGACGCGCGAACCCGCTGGGGGGAAAACGATGGGCGCCAGGCACCAAACCGATCGTCGGTGTCGCTGAGGGCGTCCGTCGGGGAGCGCCGAGTCTCCGACGCCGGCCCCACCAGCGCGAAGTCATGGGTCAGACCACTCGGTCCGTGCCAGCGCACACGGTCTTCCGGGTCGGCAACCGGCTCGGAGAACCTCTCGAGAAGCGGCGCGGGCAGCACTCCGGCGAAGCTGCCGGCGGCGGGACGCAACCGCCCGTCCTGGAGCGTCGCCGACAGATACAGACGATCGCGCGCTCTGGTCGCCGCGACGTAGAGTAGCCGCTTGGTCTCCTCCCGGTCACGCAGCCGGCCGTCGGCATCCACCTCGGACCGATAGGGCGACACGGTCACCGACGGCTCGCCGGCCCCACCGTCGGCAACCACCCGGATCGGCGACGGAATCCCTCCGGTCCCCCGGTTCAACTCGACCAGGAACACGACCGGAAACTCGAGCCCCTTGGCCGCGTGCACCGTCATCAGGTTGACGGCATCGAACGCATCCACCACCGCGTTCGAAATGTCGCCTGACAGGCGATCGATATGATCGGCCAGCCGGGAGAGGGTCGTGAACCCACGGTTCTGCACCCGCCGAACGAGCCCGCGCATCTTCTTGAGGTTCTCTCGAGCCTGGACATAGCGGGGCCCACGAAGCTCGAACGCATAGGCGCACGCCGCCGCGATCTGGTCCAGCAACTCCGCTGGCGGCACCCGATCGGCCATCGGCAACCACTCGCGAACTCCGTCTCGAAGGGCCAGGAGCAACCCCTGGTCGGTGTCCGACAATCGCCCGATGTCGTCTGGCGGCTCGGCGGCAACCAGACTCTCCGACAGCTGACCCGCCAGCGCCGCGATCCCGGCATCGGACAGCCCGACCAGACGCGACCGGAGGAGCGCGGCGGTACGCAGCTCCGACGTGGGATCGGCCAGGTAGCGCAGCAGCGCCCGATAGTCCTTGATCTCATCGGCATCGAAGAAGCCGAGCCCCTTGTAGACGAACGCAGGCACCGCCCGCTGCTCGAGCGCTGCCTGAAACTCCCGATGTGTTTCCCGGGAGCGGAACAGGATCGCGATGTCGCCAGGCAACGCCTGCCGACACACACCGGTCTCGCGGTCGCGCACAGTCCCCGATTCGAGGAGCCGAACCACCTCGCCGGCCACCCGCTCCGCGCACGCCTCCACGCTGGTGTCGAGCACCAGCCCCAGCGCAGGCTCGTCCGACTCGGTCGATGTGGTGTCGGAAGCCTCCACCGGAAACCGGTCGGGGTCGTCGTAGCAGAACCCGTCGCTAGGTCGGTCGGCCTTTTCGACCGCCGAGAACAGGTCATTCAAGAATCGGAGAAGCGGTGCAGCAGAGCGGAAGCTGTGCGCGATCGAGCGTCTCGCGTCGCCATCGGGACGGAGCCGTTCGATGGCGAATCCCGCGTCCCGCAACACCGCCACATCGGCGTCCCGAAACCCGTAGATGGACTGCTTGCGATCGCCGACGACAAAGACCGAGGGCGGCACCGGGGCATCGTGCACAAGCCCGAAGCCCTCGCCCCAGGACTGAATCAGGAGCGACACCAGCTCCCACTGGGCCCGGCTGGTGTCCTGAAACTCGTCGACCAGCACATGGTGGTAGCGCGACTCGAGCCGGAAACGGCTCTGCGCGAACTCGTCCATGCGCCGCAGCAGATCGAGCGCCTTCTGGAGCACATCCGAGAAATCGAGCACTGAGCGGCTCGCCAGCTCGCGTTCGTACTCGGAGACGGCGATCGCAAACAGGCGCCTGGCTCCGCGGGCCATCACCACATTCAGATCCCGGTCGAGCGCGGCGAGCGCCGAAGCGACCGCGGGGGCGAGCGCCTTGGCCGCCTCGCGATGCCGTTTCCAGCCGGCAGGCGATCGGCAATAGCGTCCGCCCAGTGTGAACCGCTTACGAGGAAGACCGTCCTGGGTCAGGAAATACTCGCGCACGCGATCGAGCAGGGACCGCAGCGACTCGGGTGACGATTCGGCGAGCTCGGCCAGCTGTGGTAGTTCCCGGGTCAGGGCCAGGAACCGCGGGTGCTCCTCCGGTCCGTCGGCCAGGAACCTGTGCAGCCCCCCATCGACGCCGCCCAGTACGTCAGCCAGCCGCCGCCCCGCGCTGGCCAGCGCGCTCGCCGCGGTGAGCTCGGCCGGCCCGTTGGCCAGGTAGCGCTGCAACGCCGCGGGCGCCACGAGCCGGCGCCCGAGCAAGTGCGCCAGGCCGGTCCGCACCCGCGCGGCGCCGAGCCTGGCCAGGAGCATCGCTACGTTGGCATCCTCGGCCGCCAGCGACGCACCGTGGGCCAGCGTCCGGTCGAGCGCCTGCTCGACCAGCCGCGGCACCTCTGTTTCGTCCGCCATGCCGAAAGCGGGGTCGAGATCCGCTTCGAGCGGAAACTCGCGGAGCAGCGACAGGCAGAACGCGTCGATCGTGCTGATCGAGATCTCGCCCAGTCGGTCCCGGAGCTCCCGCCACCGGACACGATCGGACTCAGACCGTTGGGCGGACACCCGGAGCTCGCGGATGATCCGCTCGCGCATCTCGGCGGCCGCCTGACGGGTGAAGGTCATCGCGAGGATGTTCGAGGGGTCGACCCCCGCCCGTAGCAGGTTCACGTAGCGGGTGACCAGCACCGTGGTCTTGCCGGTGCCGGCCGAGGCCTCGAGCACCACGTTGTTCGCCGGGTTGGTGGCAAAGGTGCGCGCGCCCGCGTCAGGCAGGGGTGGCCGCTCCGGCCCGGGGGTTGGTGCCGGGGAGTCGCCGAACAGCGGCAGCTGGCCGTCACTCGTCACCGACGTAATCCTTTCGGCAAACGGTCGGGTATTCGCAGTACTGACAGCGGAACGGCTCGACGGGCCGCGGGGGGAACGCTCCGGCCTCGATGCCCTCGACGGCAGTGAGGAACCGCTCCTGACCGTCGGCCATCGCCTGATCCACCGTCGCCCGGCGGTCGAGCGGCACCCAACCTCGTGGCTCGCCAAAGGCCACGTAGCCGGCGTCGACAGTCACCCAGTTCTGGCCGTCGCGCTCGCGGAGCTGCTGCTCGGCACAGCGGCCATACACGGGAAGCTGCACTGACACGTTCCGATCGGGTGCCCGACCGGTCTTGTAGTCGACGACCCGGAGCTGTCCGCCCTCGAGGAGGTCGACACGGTCGGCGATGCCGCGCAACCTGACATCCCGGTCTCCATCTGGCCCACTGAGCGTGAAGCGACCGTCGAACGGATGCTCGAGCAGTCGCTCCTTGACCCGCCCCGGGCGCTCGACCTCCAGGAGGAGCAGGCGGTCCACGACACCGGCCGCGGCGGGAGACCCGAGCAACCAGGCCCGCTCCACCGCGCGGTCTCGTGCGGGCAACTCACCGAGATGGCGTTCAGCCACCTCCCGCGCCAGCTCTCGCGCCGCCTCGAGCGAAGCTCCGTCGATGGCTCCCAGGCCTTTGGCCGCCCACTCCTCGAAGAACACCCGGAGCACCTCGTGCACGAAGCGGCCGCGGGTGCGTG
>CAJWMX010000412.1 GCA_913043805.1 uncultured Acidobacteriota bacterium
CCCGCCACTACGACCTTCCCCACCCGGGCGGTCCGGGCATCGCACGCGTTCAGATAACGGACCCCGATCGGCACGGACTCCTCGGCCACGGTGCCATGCTGGCCCTCACCTCCTACGCCGACCGCACCTCTCCGGTGCTCAGAGGCAAGTGGGTGATGGAGGTCCTGCTCGGCAGTCCGCCGCCACCGCCGCCGCCGGATGTACCGGACCTCGAGGAGACGACGGCGGACGACAGCGGCCGTCTGCTCTCGGTCCGCGAGCGGCTCGAACGACACCGCGCGAGTCCGGCATGCGCATCCTGCCACCGGATGATGGACCCGATCGGGCTGGCGCTGGAACACTACGATGTGACCGGAGCCAAGCGACGCTGGGACAACGGGCAACCGATCGATGCCAGCGGCGCGCTCTATGACGGCTCGCCGATCACGTCCGCCAGCGACCTTCGGACCGCGTTGTTGCGCCGCCCGACGCCGCTGCTCCGCACGTTCACGGAGAACTTGATGGCATATGCCATCGGCCGGCGAATCGAACCCTATGACATGCCTCGGATCCGAGCCATCGTCGGCGAGGCCGCTCATGACGATCACCGCCTCTCGGCGTATGTCCTCGGCGTGGTCCGTTCGCCCGCCTTTCTGATGAAGGGTGGAGCGGACGCCGCAGCCGCCGAACAGTAGAATGTGGGCAGGAGTGAATAGTCCATCATGACCGTGGTCACCGGAAAACATCTTCCGCGTCGCACGTTCCTACGTGGGGTCGGCGTATCGGTCGCGCTTCCCTTTCTCGATGCCTTCGTCCCGGCGGGCCGGCCGTGGCACAAGACCGCGATCGCGCAGTCGCTGGCCGACCCGACCCGACTCGTCTGCATCGAGAACGTGCATGGCGCGGCTGGCAGCACCGCCTACGGCGCCTCGCGGCACTTGTGGGCCCCGGCGGCGACCGGCCACGAGTTCGACCTGTCAACCAGCGCCCTGGCGCCGCTCGAACGCTACCGGGACCTGTTGACGATCGTCAGCGACACGGACGTGCGGCCGGCCGAGGCGGTCACGCCACCCGAGATCGGGGGCGACCACTTCCGGTCGAGCGCGACCTTCCTAACCCAGTCACACCCGAAGCAGACCGAAAGCTCCGACGTTCGCTCCGGGACCTCGCTGGATCAGCTCTACGCCCAGCGTTTCGGGCAGAACACCCCGATTCCGTCGATGCAGCTCTGTATCGAGAACGTCGACCAGGCTGGCGGCTGCGCCTACGGCTACTCCTGCGTCTATACCGATACGATCAGCTGGGCTTCGCCGACCGATCCACTCCCGATGATCCGCGACCCCCGACTGGCCTTCGACCAGCTCTTCGGGGCCGGCAGCACCGCCGAGGATCGTGCGGCGCGGCGAAACGCCCAGCGAAGCGTCCTGGACTTCATCGCCCACGAGGTGGCCCGACTGCGGCGCGACCTCGATCAGGCCGACCAACGGCGGATGGACCGCTATCTGAACGACATCCGGGAGATCGAACGGCGAATCCAGCGTATCGAGGCCCGGAACCAGACCGGCGACGCCAGGGAGTTCCCCGGCGCGCCGCCGGGTGTTCCCGACTCGTTCGACGAGCATGTCAAGCTGATGTTCGACCTCCAGGCACTGGCGTTCGAGAGCGACATGACCCGCGTGTTCTCCTTCAAGCTCTCTCGCGACGCCACGGGGCGGGTGTATCCCGAAAGCGGCGTCAACCGCGGCTTCCATCCCGCATCGCATCACGGCGACCGCGAGCAGAACATCGAGGCGTTCGCCCAGATCAACCGCTATCACGTCAGCCTGCTGCCATACTTCCTCGACAAGCTGCACACAATCGAAGAGGCCGACGGTACCCTGCTGGACAAGGCGATGATCATCTACGGGTCGCCGATGGGCGACCCGAACGTCCACAACCACAAGCGCTGCCCGCTCATCGTGCTGGGCGGGGCCAACGGACGGTTGCCTGGGAACCTCCACCGGCGCGCGGCGCCGGGCACGCCCATGGCCAACGCGATGCTCGATCTGCTGCACCGTCTGGGTCTCGACGACCTCGAGCAGTTCGGCGACAGCACCGGTACCCTGTCCCTCTCGGCGTGATGGCAATGATGCGCACGATCCTGAGTACGATGCTCGCGCTCGCCCTCATCAGCGTGGCAGTGCCCTCAGCCGCCGCCGACGCCCCGGTCGCCGACGCGGCCCGCCGGGGCGACATCGACGCCGTGCGCGCGCTCCTGGCTGATGGCTCCGACGTCGACGCCCCGCTGGGCGACGGGATGACCGCCCTCCACTGGGCGTCGCACCGCGGAGATGAGACGCTGGTCGATCTGCTGCTCGAGGCGGGGGCCTCCACGGCGGCCGTGACCCGTCTGGGCCAGCACACGCCGCTCCACGTGGCAAGCCGCGCGGCACGGGGCGCCGTCGTCCACGCCCTCGTTGCCCACGGCGCCGACCCGTCGGCCAAGACCGACACCGGGGCCACGCCGCTCCACTACGCGGCGACGAGCGGCGCCGATGACGCCGTCGACGCCCTGGTCCAGGGTGGCGCGCTGGTCGACGCGAGAGAGCCGATCTGGGGCCAGACACCGCTGATGTTCGCCGCCGCCTCGAATCGGACATCTACCGTGTCCCTGCTGCTGGCACACGGCGCCGACCCGGATCAGGCGGGTCGCGTCGTCGACATCTCCGCGCGCAACACGGCCGACCGCGTCGACAACCGTCGACGGCGGGAACGAGTCGCCGCGCTCCGCGCCGGTCTCACGCCAAGCGACGAGCTGGCGCCGACGGCGCTGCCGTCAGGCGCAGCCTCGGCCGCGCCTCTGTCCCCTGCCGCCCGAGCCGCGGCCGCCGCCGCCGAGGCCGCCGAGCGAGAGGCTGACCTGCAGGAAGAACCCGAGCCGCTGGGCTTCGCCGATCTGGTGGGCACCCACGGCGGCCTCACGCCCCTGTTGCTCGCCGCGCGAGACGGGCATGTGGCGACCGCGGAGGCGCTTCTCGACGGCGGCGCCGACATCAACCGGCTCAGCGCCGCCGATGGCACCAGCCCGTTGCTGATCGCGTCCATCAACGGGCACTTCGATCTCGCACTGGTATTGCTGGGCCGCGGCGCCGATCCCAGACTGGCCAGCGACGCCGGAGCCACGCCGCTGTATGGGGCGCTGAACATGCAGTGGGCGCCAAAGGCGCGTCACCCGCAGCCGACCGACTACCTGCAGCAGGCGACCACCTACCTCAAGCTGATGACGGCGCTGCTTGAGGCAGGCGCGGACGTCAACGCCCGGCTGCAGCGCTCCCTCTGGTACACCACCTACAACCGGGACCTCCTCGGGGTCGACCGCGCCGGCGCCACGCCGTTCTGGCGGGCGGCCTATGCGCTCGATCTCGACGCCATGCGGCTCTTGCTCGTCCACGGCGCCGACCCGCACATCCCGACCATCAAGGTGCCGAGCCGGCAGCGACCGCTCGATCCCGACCCCTCCGGTCTGCCGCCCACGCCCATGGGCGGCGCGGGCGTCTCGCCGCTGCTGGCAGCCGCCGGGGTGGGCTATGGCCAGGGCTACGCCGGCAATACGCACCGGCACGTGCCGGGCGGCT
>CAJWMX010000413.1 GCA_913043805.1 uncultured Acidobacteriota bacterium
ACGATGTTCGGAATTGGCTTCAGTTCAATGCCCGCAGTGATGAACCTAATGTCGGTCGAAAGGCTGCGAGTAAACCCGACCGGCATCACGGCCTGGGTATCGACCACCTCGTAGCGGATATATGGTGTCAACGCGACCCCGGCATTGCCGGTCACCTGGGACAACACGTCGTAACCGAACGAAATGTAGGAACCCTGCATCTGCTCGGCAACGCCCTTGCTTCCACTCAGCCCCAAGGCCTCGTTAAGCTTCGCCGCATCGCTCAGATTCGCCCGTGCAAACAGCGCACGGATGTCAACACCTCGAACCTGTGCCTGCCCGTGCAGGTCCCAGATCGTGGTTTTGATGCCATATTCAATCCCGTCAACATCGATCTCACCCTGACCGGAGTCTCCACTGTAGATACTGGCACCGAAGAACACTCCTGGCGTCGGGGTGACATCCACGCGGCCGGTGAACCCTAGGCTTGTGGACTTCGCCTTGGCACCCTTCTGCCGTCCCCCACGAACGCCTTTCGACGAAAACTTAGATCCGTTGAAGCCGTTCATGACATAGGCACGGAACGCCACGTTACTGAACGCCCCGTAGATGCCACCGCCGTTCTCCCGCCAAGTAGACGGAATAATCCGATTCTCAGTAACCGGACGCTCGGCACCAATAAACACGTTCGGCTCGTGGTACTCGTTGACGAGTCCCATGGGCGCAAGCAACATGCCACCGCGAAGGCCAAAATTCTCAGTTGCCTGATAGTCGATGTAGGCGAACTCGACGTAAATTTCCTTGGCGTGCTCAACCTCGATCTCGGAGTTGAACAGGAACTTATCGTTAAACCGATACCCCGTGTACAGGATGGCGCGCAAGAAGTCGGACTTGGTATACGCATTGGTCGGCGCGCCGCCTTGGTTCGTATCTGCGAAATTCTCGATCAGCAACTCACCGTAACCGGCGATGGAGACACCCCGCTCCACTCCATAGGTGGCTGCCGCGGACGGTGCCAGACCTAGTGCACGGGCCCGGTCCACGTCCACTGGCTCAGCGACATCGCCCGCTCGGAGGCGCTCGACCTCCTCGGCCAGTGTGTCGAGTTGACGCTGGAGCTCCGCAACGTCTGGCTGCTGCTCGACCTCCTCGGCGCCTTCGGGCGATTCCTCGCCAGCGGCCTCGTTGGTATTCTCAGGGGCCGGAGCGCCCGCTGCGCCGGCTGTCTGGGGCAGCACGACACCTTCTTGCTCCTGCGCGACGGCGGGCATCGCGACAAGCAGGGCACCCAACAAGAAGAGCGTCGAACGGAGTACGTACATTGGTCCTCGAATCGTCATGGGCTTCACTCCAACGGTGTGTTGCACGCCCACGCGGTACTTGTCTAGAATGTTCACCGCTGGACGCTCCTTTCAGGTCGCGCTCGAAAGGGCGCGATACGCGTGTTCAGTTGGCCCGTTGGGTGTTGCCGCACCCGGCGGGCCTTTTTTTTCGGCTGACTGCTCCACACGCGGACGCGCGCGGCGACCGGCCGACATTGAAATTGAGACTCAATCTCAATTAATGGCAAGAACTATATATCCGACCACTTTAGTCGTCAATGCCTAAATGAGACTGGAGCTCAATTACCGAGCGACAGCCGGCTGCAACTTCGGACGCCGAGTTGGTGCGAGTCAGAGACCGACTGCAGGAGCTGTGATGTCGAAGAAGCGCATCGCCATCGTGGAGGACAGTCCCTACAACCGCCTGCTGTTTCAGGCGATGCTCGAGGACCGCTTCGATGTCGTCGAGTTCGAGGACGGTGAGACGGCGCTGGCCGGCCGCCGCGGCGCGGCTCCCGACCTGGTGCTGATGGATATCTCGCTGCCGAGGATGGACGGCACCGAGGTCCTGTCCAAGCTCCGCGAGGACGAGACGCTGCGGTCGGTCCCGGTGATCGCGCTCACCGCCCACGCCATGCGCGGAGACCGGGAGAAATACCTGGGGTTGGGATTCGACGACTACGTGACCAAACCAGTCGTCGACGAAGCCAGTCTGTTCGAGCCGATCGACCGCCTGCTGGCGACCGCCGCCGGCTGAACCCAAAAGAAAAGGGCCCGGCCGCCGGCAGGCGACCGAGCCCCTCGAGTGCGACGGACCGCTGCTACTCCTCGTCGGTCGGCAGCGTCGTCTGGTTCAGCAGGAGCTTCTGCACCCGCCAGTTGTTCATGTCGGCCACGATGAGCGTGTTCTCGTCCCGGCAGGAAATGCCGTGGAGCCAGTTGAACTGCCCGGGCGCCCGCCCCGACTCACCCAGCCAGCCGAGAATCTCGCCGTCGAGCGTTAGCTTGTAGATCCGACCAGGGTGCTCGTCTGAGGCGAACAGGTACTGGGTAACGCCGCCGGAGACGCACAGCGTCCACGGAGCGGTGTTGTCCGGCGCGTTGGGACGCGGATTCCCCAGCACCGGCTGCACGCTCTTGTCATACGGCACGTTCAGGAGGATGGTCTTCACGAAGTTGCCATCCGAGTCGTACTTCTGGATGCGGCGGTTGGTGCGGTCGGCCACATACACGAAGCCTTCCCGGTCGACCTGCAGGTTGTGCGGCAGGCGAAGCTGATCGTCACCGGTGCCATAGCTGCCCCACGATTTGATCCAATTGCCCCAGGGATCCATCTTGGCCACGCGCGAGTTCATGTAGCCGTCGCTCACATAGATGTTGCCCTCGGCATCCCAGCCCACATCGGTCGGCCCAGCGAAGTAGCCATCGACGTGACGAGCGTTCTCGGGCGCCACGTGCTCGTAGTGGTCGAAGCCCTCGGGACGTCGCCCGAGGTTCAGCACCACGTAGCCGGCCGGGTCGAACTTGGTCACGGCGTTGGTGCCCTTGTCGACCACCCACAGATTGTCCTCGATGTCGAACCGGACCGAATGGCCATAGCCGAACCCGTAAACGCCCTGGCCGATCTCGCGCACGAAGTTGCCCTGATCGTCGAACTCGAGCAAGTTCGTGGTGGCGTTGCCGTAGAGCGGACCGGCGGTCGCCGTGCCCGGGTGATTCAAGAGAATGATGTGGCCCTTGGAGTTCTCGGCCACCGCCAGCGTCTCGCCGAGGTTCATACTCGGCGGATACTTGAGGAAATTCGGCACTGAGACATACGGAATCTCAGGCGCGTCGACGGTCTGCGCCGACACGGGAAGGGCTACCAGCGTCAGGGCGAGCGCCGCGAGGATCGAGTGTTTCACGAGGACCTCCTTGAAGCCCGGTCGGGGACCGGGTACACACGAACCGTGGATCTCGAAGGTCGTATCATAGCTCACTCCAGTCAGCTGATCAGCCAACCGCCAGAGCCGGTTTATTGTGGCAAGGTGGTTTCCAGCACACGGCCACGGTCGCCGGGAAGCCGACCACCCCGCCGATGCTGACAGAGATCAGACGCGGAAACCGGCCTTCGTGGTACGGCGCCAGCAGGGGCGCCGCCAGGTCGATCACGCCGGTCTCCAGCGCGTCGAGCTCACCGCCCACCGCCACCAGCTCGCCGGCGTAGAAACGGGTAAAGGTAAGGTCGGTCTCGGCCTCGATCCCGTCCGCGAACGGGTCCACGTGCTCGCCGACCCAGAAG
>CAJWMX010000414.1 GCA_913043805.1 uncultured Acidobacteriota bacterium
CTCCCGCTTGAGGAAATCGACCTGCCGTTCACCATCCCAGAAGAGGTAGTCTCCCAGGTGGATGCCGTGGACACCTTCGGCTTGCAGCTCCTCCCGCGTGGGGAGCTGGAATGGGCGAAGGTCGCGACGACTCACCTGATCGCTGACCATTTTGTCCGGATGCACCTTGGTCGAGACTTTGAGGAAGTACTCCTCGTCGAACTCGATCTGGTCTTCGTAGGTGGCCTTGCTGCCAAACTCGGCGGCCGATTCCCCCCAGATGATCAGCGGGATCTTGAACATGAGGGCGGTCTGCAGCGGCCAGGCGCCCACCCCGGCATGGCAATGCCAGCAGGCGTCCCCGATCTTCGGAAGGGACTGCCGGGCAAGGTTGTTCACCAGCTTCCGATTGGGCGTGAACATGACGTGATCCACGTCGAACTGCTGAATGCAGTTCTGGAGGTTCCACCACCCCGTCTCGCTCCACCAGGTGTGGCTGAACGTGGTCGTCAGCGGCTTCATCCCGTAGACGTTGCACAACACATGCAGCTGGAAGCAGCTGTCCTTGCCGCCACTGATCGGGACCAGACAGTCGTAGTTGGTGCCAGCTTCCTCGCGAGCGTGTTCGAGAAGCTTCTTGAGCTTGACCTCGCGGGCGGCCCAATCGATGTGCATCTTCATCTCGGAGCTGCGACAGGCCTTGCAGATGCCGAGCTCGTCGAACTCGAGTCCCTCTGAGGTCTCCGGCAGACAGCACCTGAGGCAGTACTGCAAATTGGGGAAGGGCGTGGTGGTGTCCTCGCTCATCACGATGTGCTCCTGGGAGACGGCGACGCTGCGTCACGTCCGGCAGTCGGGTGAAGCCAGCACACCCGCTCGGCCGGAAACCCGAGTCCTTCCAGCTGGACGCGGATCTGTGGCGCTTGCTTGAACGTCATGACGACCAGCCGCCCGAACGGCTGACCGTTGAGGGTCGCGGCCCGCAACGCGGCAGGCTCGTCAATCGGGAAGTCAAAGAAGGTCCCGGTGCGGCGGTCGTCGACCACACCGGTCAGTCGCAGGTCCGTCCCCTGCAGGCTGACATAGCCAATCTCGGCGACTTCACCCGCGCCGTAGAAGACGACCGGCTTGTAGTCCCCGACCCCCGCCGCCGCGCGGTCGGCATCAGACCATTGGTGGGAGATCACCTGCAGGCTGGCCCGGATCCGCTCGCGCGTCTCGGTATACAGACGCACGGTGTTGTCGAGATACTCCCGCGTAATCCGTCCCTTCTCGATGATCCCGGCCGGAGTGATGAGATACCTCACCCGGTTTGGTCGAATGTTGACTACCTTAACCCAGCCCTTCTTCGCCACCCGCCGGATCAGCAGATTGGTGAGCCCCAACGCAATGCCCAGATCCTTGGACAGCGAGCGCTGAGTCACCGGCTGTCCAGCCTCTATGCGAGATAGCAGGCGCAAGGTGTGGTGGTCGTGGGACCCCAACGGAGGGACTCCGTCCCCGTCAGTCACATCTGCAACGTATCATAAAAGCGAGACTTACGGCGATATCGTTCACGAAGTGAACTTTAGGAGCATAGTCGAGACCGGGAAACAGTCAAGCCCGGAGGACGGAAGGGTCACCAGCCGATCGTCGCTGAATCTCATTGAAAAAAAGGGGTTAGGTCGTTTCCCGGTGTCCTGGAAGTAGATGTGATCTCAGCTCGTCGAACTCGTCGACGGCCCTCGTGTAGTCCTCGGGTCGGCCAATATCCAGCCAGTAGCCATCGAACGGGTAGACATACAAGGGCTTGCGCTTCTCGAGGATGCGAGATACCAGGTCTGGTAGATCGCAACGCTCGCCGGGTTCCAGCAGATCGAGCACCTCGGGTTCGAACACGTAGATGCCCATGCTGACCGTCACCGTCTGGGTTGGCTTCTCGTGGTAGGCCACAAGCTGCCCACCCTCGTCGACCTCGAGCACTCCGAGGTCGCTCTGCACCTGCTTGCTGTAGGCCGCGACGGTCGCGCAGGCGCCGGACTCGACGTGCTTGCGGACCAGATCGTTGTAGTCGATCGAGCAGAGCACGTCGCCGTTCATCACGAGGAACCGCTCGTCCAGAGCGGGAACGAGCGTCAGGGGCCCTGCGGTCCCGAGCGGTTGTTCTTCGCGTGAGTAGTCGATCGAGACACGGCGGTCACCACCACTGAAGTAGGCCATGATCAGCTCGGCCAGGTGGCCGACGGCCATGGTGATCCGCTCGACGCCAGCGGCCTCAAGCTGTCGCACGAGAATGTCGAGGATGGGTACGTCCCCGACCGGCACCAGCGGTTTGGGAAACGCCACGGTGAGCGGCGCAAGCCGGGTGCCCCGACCGCCGGCCAGGACCACCGCCCGCCGGACCCGCGATGCGCCTTGATCAGCGATGGTAGCGCTCCGTCAGATAGAAGGACCGGTGTTCTCGTACCCAGGCAACTGTCTGTCTCAACCCCTCTTCGAGACTGACCTCCGGTTGCCAGCCGAGTACGTCCCGAGCCCGCTGATTCGACGAGCAGAGCCGGTCGACCTCGCTGTTGGTGGGACGGATCCGCTCGTGCTCGGTCTCGACCACCGGCGTGACGTCCAACACCCCCGCAATCGCCTCCAGGATCTCGCCAATCGAGACATCCCGCCCGGTGCCGAGGTTGATCTCCTGCCAGGGCAGTTCGTCCGCCTCGGCCGCTCGGAGAAACCCCGCCACGGTATCGGCGACAAAGGTAAAGTCTCGCCTGGGATGGAGACTCCCCAGCCGAACCGCCGGCCCGTCGAGTAGCTGGGTAATGATGGTTGGAATCACCGCTCGGGTCGACTGACGCGGCCCGAACGTATTGAACGGGCGCACCGTCACGACCGGCAGGTCGAAGGACCGGGCGAACGCCTCGGCCAGCTTGTCCGCGCCGATCTTGCTCGCCGAGTAGGGCGACTGCCCCTGGAGCGGATGCGTCTCGTCCATCGGCACGCGGAGGGCGGTGCCGTACACCTCGCTCGTGGAGGTATGCACCAGCCGACGCACCCCCGCTCGGCGGGCCGCCTGGAGCACATTCAGGGTCCCCACCACGTTGACCGCTACCGCCTCATCCGGGCTCTGGTAGGAGTAGGGAATGGCGATGAGCGCGCCGAGATGGAACGCGTCCCTTACCCCGTCGAACGCAGCCTCGACGACGTCGGCGCGGGTCAGGTCGCCGTGCATCAGATCGACCCGTTCGCGCACCGCGGTCGGCACCTCCGACAGCGCGCCCAGATCGCCACGAGAGGTATAGCGCACCAGTGCACGTACCCGAGCCCCGTCCGCCACCAGCGCCTCGAGCCGTTGAATTGGTAAATCTAAGTCAGTGGCGTCGACCGCGTGCGGCCCGTCGAAGACGTCGCCCGCCGCGAGCTCGCACCGGTGGCGCAGCGCGAGCGCCAGCGCGAGGAACGGAGAAGCTGGTATACGATCACCGTCCTCCAACACCAACTGAAAAACAACGTCGTCGTCCCGTTGGATGGGCCCCGCCGCCTCGCGCGCGTCTTGTACTACACTCGCGAAGGCCTCCCGATCTAACGACCCGTCCTCTCCCGCATACTTCCTCAGCAAGTCGTCG
>CAJWMX010000415.1 GCA_913043805.1 uncultured Acidobacteriota bacterium
CAACGTGCCCAGGTTCAGGCAGGTCACGAGCAGCACCAGCCCGGAAACCGCCAGGAGGAACCCGGCGAACCCGGCCACCGGCACAGGACCTCGGCCGGCAACATGCGAGCGGGGTGCACGGTCACCTCGCGCGGCCCGGGCACCCTGGCCGCCCGCGCGCGAGCGTTTATCGCCCTCAGCTCCAGCTGAGCCCCGGCCAGTGTCGTATCGTCGCGGAGTCGGCCCAGCATCTGCACGTTGACTCGGGAGGCGTTGACGGCGGCCACCGGATTCAGCAGATCCGGATCAGCCATCAGGACCGGCGCCATCGACATCGGCGCCCACACCGCAGGCGCGCTCGGTGCCGACACCCCGGAGAACCGGGCGGGCAGCACCCCGGCCACCCTCACCGGCTGACCGCTCAGCCAGACCGTCTCGCCGACCAGCCCGAGATCGCCGTCGAACCGCTGTCGCCAGAAGCGATGACTCAGGACGATGCCGGCCTCGCCGGGTTGGTCGTCGGTCGCGCCACGCCACCGGCGTCCCTCGGCCATCGACACTCGCAAGAGCTCAAAGAAATCGTCACTCACGAGCTCGCCGAACACCGGCTCGGCCACCCCATCGCCCACCCGGAGACTGAGCATCAGCTCGCGGGTGGCCACCAGCGATTCGAGCTTGGTGGTCTGTTCGCGGTAGAGGAGAAACTCGGGGTAGGGCGTGGACGAGAAGGTGAAGCTGTGCACCCGGACCAGCCGGTCGGGTTCGGGGGCGGGTAGCCGCTTGAGGAGCAGCCCGTTGGCGAACGTGAACACCGACGTGTTCACGCCGATGCCGACCGCCAGCACCACGATCGCGACCAGCGTGAACCCCGGACTGCGGCGCAGCCGCCGCAGCGCATAGCGCACGTCGCCCATGAGCGTCTCCACCATGGGGGTCAGACGCACGAGCGACCGATCGGGTTCGGTGACGCCGGCCCTCTTGGTACTACTCTTCGGCTATGGCGTACAGGAACTCGCGTCCCCGCAGATACAGCTCGTCACCCACGACCACGGGTGAGGCATCGAACCCATCGTCGAGCTCGTTGGTCGCCAGCACCTCGAAGGTCTCGCCCGCCTGCAGGACGACCGTGGTGCCCTGACGTCCGGGCACATAGATGCGACCGCTGGCCGAGACCGGCGACGCGTAGACGCCGCGCAGCGCCCGGATCCGCTCCGGCCCCCAGACCCGCTCTCCGGTGCCCGCGTCGTAGCTGCTGAGGATGCCGTCGTTGCTCTTCACCAGATAGATGATCCCGTCGTGCAGCAGCGGAGACGGAACGTATGGCGTGTCGCGGTCGAGTGACCACAGAATGGCATCCGAACCGGTGATGTCGCCCTCGGCCGCGCTCAGGTCGATGGCGGCCAGCCGATTGCCCCGGTAGCCGCTGGTGACATACACGGTGCCGTCGTCATACACCGGGGACGGAATCGCGTTGAGCGTCACGCCCTCGTCCTGCCACAGAAGCTCGCCGGTTGCCACGTCGTAGCTCCGGACACCCTGGGTGGCGCTGGTGATCACCTGGGCCCCATCGCCCTGCTCCACCACCAGCGGCGTGGTCCAGGAGGTCATCTCGTCCCGCGGCGTGCGCCAGCGCTCCTCGCCCGTGCGCTTGTCGAAGGCAGCGATGAACGAGTCGCCTTCGTGATCCCACAGCACGATCAGCAGGTCGCGGTAGAGCACAGGCGATGCGCCCTCGCCGAATCCCATCCGGATGCGCATGTCGCCCAGGTCGGCATCCCAGAGCGGTTCGCCGTCGAGGTCGTAGCAGTAGAGCCCGCGTGAACCGAAGAACGCGCACAGCACCTCGCCGTCGGTCGCCGACGACCCGGAAGCGTAGCTGCCGGTCTGATGGATGCCTTCGTGCGGCAGCTCCTCGCGTGCAACCTGCTTCCAGATCACCGAACCATCCTGGCGGTCGAGCGCCAGCACCAGGAACTGCTGAGCCTGGGTAGAGGAGTTGGCGCGGGTGAAACGGTTGCGGATACGTCTGAAGATGCCGTCGCTCGACGCGACCTCCTCGCCGACCGGAACCGCGGTGACCACGAACACCCGGTCGCCCCACACCACCGGGGTAGCAGACCCCAGCCCCGGAATGGGCACTTTCCACCGGATGTTGCTCGACTCGCTCCACTCGAGCGGTGGGTTCCCTCGCGGTGCTTCGCCCGTGAACAACGGCCCACGCCACTGTCCCCAGTTGTCGGTGCCCTCATCTCCGCCCGACTGGGCGAACGCCGGGGTCGTCATGAACACCCCACCCGCGAGTACCGCCGTGACCGTCAGCTGCAACACACACCGCATTCCTTGACTCCCTGTCTGTCGCGTCCATAGGCGACCCACCGGTAAGACGCCGGTCAGCCGATCCTGGTTACTGTAGGATCTTTCCATGATTACCCTGTTGAAATCGATCGCACCCGAGCTTCTCGTCGCCACGTTCGTCCTGGTGGGCATGGCCGCCGCCGCGGCCGCGCAGCCCGCCGTCCCCGAAGACGTGGCGGCTCCACCGGCCGACGCCGAGCGAACCCCCTCAGGCCTCGCCAGCAAGGTGCTCCAGGCGGGCACCGGCAGCCAACATCCGTCGGCGACCTCGCAAGTGACCGTGCACTACACCGGCTGGCTGACGAGCGGCTCGTTGTTCGATAGCTCCGTGGCCCGCGGCATGCCCGCGACGTTCCCTCTCGACGGCGTGATCCGCGGGTGGACCGAGGGGTTGCAGCTGATGGTGGTGGGCGAAAAGCGCCGCTTCTGGATCCCAGCCGAGCTCGGATACGGCGAACGCTCCCGCCCCGGCATCCCAGCCAACTCGATGCTGGTGTTTGATGTGGAATTGCTCGGGATTCGGTAGCGCTCGCAGAAGGTAGATAGCGTCCGACACCTCGCGTGGCTTCAGGCCACAGGCTCCGGGCTTCAGGCGCTCAGGGCCGGCGTTGCCGGCCCACGAAGAACAGGCCAGGCGCTGCGGCGTCTGGCCGTTCTCGTGTACGGGCGACGGAGCACTCCGCAATGCCCCTCGAGCGCCCAAAGCCGTGTCAGCAGAGTGGCTGGCTGACAGAGGCCAAACCAGACGGAAGTGGTCTGGCCGGTAGCCCGAAGCCGTGTCAACGGTCCTGCCCGTTGACACCTGCTAAACAACGTGATCCTTATGGTTTAGCGGTAGCCTGGCGCCGGCACCACTCAGTCCACGATGGCGCTGTACACCGCCACTTCGAACTTCCGCGTTAACTCCGACTGATTGTTCGGGTAGAGCTGGGTCATGATGATGGCCACGAGCTGCTCCTCGGGGTCGACCCAGTAGACGGTGTTGAAGAATCCGAGCCAGCCGAACGCGCCCTCGGAACGGGGTCCGCCGCTCAGACCCGGATCCGGCGAAATCGCGAAGCCAAGCCCGAATAGATTGCCGCCCGCCGGCACCCCGACGCCCACCAGTTGGTCTCGGGTCATCAACTGGATGGTCTTTCGCCCAAGAATGCGCCTGCCGTCCAGCTCTCCACCGTTGAGCAGCGCCTGCAGGAAGCGCGCATAGTCGCCAATGGTCGACGTCAGGCCGGCGCCGCCCGAGTAGTA
>CAJWMX010000416.1 GCA_913043805.1 uncultured Acidobacteriota bacterium
GATGGGCTTGTCGCTGCCGCTGTGGGTGGTCCTGCCGGTCATTCCGTTGCTGCCATTGTCGACGGCGCAGAAGGGAGGCGCCGCTACCGGTCTCATCATCGTGGCCGAAGTCGCCTTCTGGGGCGGGGCCGCGCTGGCCGGACCGACCGCGGCGCGGCGGATGCGGTCCTGGTGGCGCTCGTCACCCAAGACCGAGTCGGACTGAGCGTCTCGCCCCCCTCGTCGTCAACCAGAACATATCTCACCAGCGCGCCGTGAAGGATTTCGCGGCCGGACCTCCCCCGAGCGCGAAGTTTTCTCCGTGCTCCGCGAGTGCGCGGACCCTGTTGGCCACTGGCGCCTGATCTTCGGGGGGCATCTGTCGCCGGCACGAAGGTTGTTACAGAGTCTGCTGGCGGGCAGCGACGTCCGATCGGACACGGCCGGTTGGCCGCTCTCTCGTCGGGGGGCGTGATGTCGAAGGAATGGATGCAGGACTGTGAGCGGGCGCTCGAGGAGGCGTATTTTCACGAGCGGGACAACATGCTGATCCAGCGCCTCAGGGAGCAAGGGCGCATCGAGCGCGAGCGGCGCTCTCTGGCCCGCCGCCTGAGCCGATCCGAGGAGGACGAGTTCCTGACGCGGCTGCAGAGCGCCGGGTTTGGTGGCGATGGACTGGCGCTCCTGCATCTTGCGCCGCTGCTCGAGGTGGCCTGGGCCGACGGGGGTGTCAGCGATCGTGAACGGGCCCTCGTTCTTGCGCTCGCCGAAGCGCGCGGCGTCGCCCCCGATGGCGCGGTGCATGACCGCCTGACCTCCTGGCTGGACCATCGCCCGGCACCGGAGCTCTTTGCCGCCGCGTATCAGGGCGTCAGGGCGCTACTCGCGCAGTACGGCGAGACGCGTCGGGCCCAGACGTCGGCCGAACTGGTGGCGGCGTGTACCCAGGTCGCCGAGGCGACTGGCGGAGTGCTGGGACTGGCGCCTATCTCTCGGGAAGAGCGGGCATGTCTCGCCCGGATCGCCGACGTGTTGCACGGTGGCGGATCGTACGAGGCGAACGACGAGACGGCATCGTGAGCGCGGCTCTCGATGAACACCTTCATCGAGCGCATGGTTGGGGCGGCCGTGCTGAGGTCGGCGACCGAGACGCCGTCTACCAGCTCGAGAAGCAGGTAGAGCGCCGACTCGTTCTCGAGCGTGCCGACGGCGTGGCACCGCGCGACGTTCGGATGGTTGACCTGCTCGAGGACGACTGCTTCATTGATGAAACGCTCCCGGACGTCGATGAAACGCTCCCTGACGTCGCTGTTGGACGCCCATTCCGTGTGGAGCACCTTCAAGGCCCGGCGCAGGCCGCCGACCACCGTCTCCACCAGGTAGACGACACCGAAGCCTCCGGCCCCGAGACGGGCGAGCACCCGATACTGGCCGCCGACGACGGTCTGTCCCAGACGAGGGTCGGCCGGCCACGAGGAGGTGGGGCGTTCCGCTCCGCAGTACGGGCACCGAGCAGCGCCGGGGTCGTCCAATGAGTTCGAGCAGCGATGGCAGAAATGGGTCATCTGTCGATGGGCCGGATCGTCAAGATACTACGACGTTCGGCGCCGCCACGCGTAGCGGTGTGATGATGGTTCCGAAAGCCGCTCGACCGACATAGTAGGATGGCCTCGATGGGGTTCGCGTCCATCCGGGGACACCAGACCGTGCGCCGGCTGTTGCAGCGGGCGGTGGCTCACGACCGCCTTCCCCCCTGCTTGCTGTTTACCGGTCCCGACGGGGTTGGGAAACGCCTCACGGCCGTTGCCCTGGCGGCTCGCATCAACTGCGAATCGAGACCCGACCCGGATGAGGAGTCGGCCGACGCGTGCGGGACATGCGGCGCGTGCGGCCGGATCGCACGGGATATGCATCCGGATGTCATCCTGATCGCGCCCGAAGAGTCTGGAGCGATCAAGGTCGACACCATCCGTGGCGCGGTCGCCCAGGCCGCCTATCGCCCCTTCGAGGGTCGCCGCCGAGTCGTGATCATCGATGAAGCGGACCGGATGGTCGGGGAGGCGCAGAACGCGCTGCTGAAGACCCTCGAGGAGCCGCCGCCCGGCTCCGTCTTTCTGCTGGTCACGGCGCGTCCTCATCAGCTGCTGGTGACGGTGCGGTCGCGTTGCCCCGCGCTGCGGTTCGGCGGTGTATCGGCGGAGGACACCGCCGAGCTGTTGGTCACCGAGCACGGACTGGCGCGTGAGGCCGCGCGGGCGGCTGCCGTGGCGTCGGACGGAAGCGTCGGCGCGGCGCTCGAGGCCGAATCGGACGCGTATGTCGAGGCCCGCGACAGCGCGGCCACCGCCCTGCAGGCGCTGGCCCGCGCCCGCAACCCGAAACAGCGACTCGAGACGGCCAAGACGCTGGTGTCCGCGCGGCGGGGGAAGAAATCTAGCCCGGCCGCGGATCGTGAGACACTGGGACGTCGGCTGCGGGCCATGGCCGCTTTGCTTCGGGACCTGCAGCTCGTCGCCACTGGGGGCGCGACGTCGGGCCTCGCGCATGCCGATCTCGAGTCGGACTTACAGGCCTTGAGCCGCGGATTCGACGCGCCCAGGGCCCGGCAGGGGTTCGCGACGGTCGACCGCGCGTTGCACGCGCTGTCCCGAAACGCCAGCCCCAAAGTTGTCGTCGACTGGTTGGCCCTGCGTCTGTGAGAGCACCGTGGAGACCCCTTCGCCCTCATCCGCCACACCACGCTATGTCAGCGTCAAGTTCGACGCGGTCGGACGGACGCGTACGTTCCTCCTGCCGGAAGTTGATTTCGAACCGCGGTTGAGTCCGGGTGACCCCGTCGTCGTGCAGATGGGCGAGCGGCGCGCCTATGCCGCCGTGACCCGGACGATACCGGAAGTTGCGGCGCGCAAGGCTCCCCGTGGCGATCATCCACCGACGGTGCTGCGCCGGGCCACGCGAGATGATGTGCTCAAGCGCTTCCGCCATGAACAGCTGGAGCGTGAGGCACACCGGCTCTGCAGCCTCAAGATCCGCGAGCGCGGGCTGCAGATGAAGCTGGTCAAGGTCGAGCAACGTTTCGACGGCGCGAAGCTGTTGTTCTTCTTCACGGCCGCAGGCCGAGTCGACTTCCGCGACCTCGTGCGCGAGCTCGCCAGCGAGTTCCGAGTGCAAATCGAGATGCGTCAGATCGGTTCGCGAGACGAGGCGAAGGTCATCGGGGGATATGGCACCTGCGGTCGACCGTTGTGCTGTACCACCTGGCTGCCCTCGTTCGAGCCGATCTCCATCAAGATGGCCAAGCGCCAGAATCTCAGCCTGAATCCATCCCGCCTCTCGGGCGCATGCGGTCGCCTCAAGTGCTGTCTGCGGTTCGAGCTTCCGAACGCGAAGGGTGAGCGGCATGCCGGCTGTGCCCATGAGCGGAGTTGCTCGAACGCGGCTGGTGGGTGCGGCGGATGCGACGGAGACTGCGGCTCCGGCGGGTGCGGCGCCCCCTAGCGGTCGTTTTCCCGCCCGTCCTCGAGTTTCGATGAACCGCTCGCTGCGTCCACACGTCGGGGTGACTGTCGGCGATCCTGCCGGCATAGGACCGG
>CAJWMX010000417.1 GCA_913043805.1 uncultured Acidobacteriota bacterium
AACCGTGAGCGACCCGTCCCCGCCGATGCAGATGAGCCCGTCCAGGCCGAGTGACGAGACCGTCTGCTTGACCGCGTCGATCAGCTCGGGGTCGATCTCGAGGCGTTCATCGACACCGATGCGGGCATTGAAACGGCCCTGGTTGGTCGACCCCAGAATCGTGCCGCCCCGATCGATGATGCCGAACGTGTTGTCGGTGTCGAGCGGCATGAAGGTGACTGGATCGACCAGTCCCTCGAAGCCGCGCCGGAACCCGACCGTGTCGCACCCGAGGCGGTCGGCCGCCTTCACGGCGCCACGGATCACCGCGTTGAGCCCGGGGCAGTCCCCGCCCGCCGTCAGGATCCCGATCTGCTTGCGTCCAGCTCGCATGGCCTGTTCCTCATTGAAGCGCTTCTACCATCTTGCCCGACAGTCGTGTCGAATTGGTGACCTACTTCGGACAGGGATGTAGAAAACCCACGCCGCCCGCACCCGCTGAGGGGAAATGGAGCAAGCCGTGTGCCATGCCCCGGGGGGCGACGGCTGCCAACGAGCGCCGGCGTTAATCGGCTCGAATCCACCCTCATGCCACTCAGCCCCGGTTCCCGGTTCGCGCACTACGAGGTGATCTCGCTCCTCGACGAAGGAGGCATGGGCCAGGTGTGGCGAGCGACGGATACGAGGCTGCGTCGTGACGTGGCGTTGAAGACCCTGCCCGAGGCGTTCGCGGCCGATGCCGACCGACTGGCTCGTTTCGAGCGGGAGGCGCAGCTGCTGGCCAGCCTCAATCACCCGAACATCGCCCAGATTCACGGCATCGAGAAATCGGACGGTACCCGCGCGCTGGTGCTCGAACTGGTCGAGGGACCCACCCTTGGTGATGCACTTAGCAGGAGCCGATTCCCGTCGACGACGCTCTCCCCATCGCCACGCAGATCGCCGAGGCGCTGCAGGCGGCGCATGAGGCTGGCGTCATCCACCGAGACCTGAAACCGGCCAACATCAAGCTGCGCGGAGACGGCAGGGTGAAGGTGCTCGACTTCGGCCTGGCCAAGGGCGCTGACACGTCGACCGAGGCCGATCCCAGCCAGTCGCCGACGTCTGGGCCCGAGATGTTGACCGGGCGTCCTGCGTTTGATGGCGAGGACATCTCGCTGCTCCTGTCGAGCGTGCTACAGCGCGAGCCAGAGTGGGCGCGGGTGCCAGACGGGCTCTCGCCAGCGGCGCGGGTCTTCCTCGAGCGCTGCCTGGTGAAGGACGAGGCGTCCCGCGTGCAGGACATCGGTGACGTGCGGCTGGCGCTCGCGGGCGCCTTCGATTCGATGGGGACGGGCGAGGCTCTTCAGGCCTCGTCTGCCAGCTGGTCTAGCTGCGTCTGGATGCTTGCTGGCGGTCTGCCCAGGGAGGCAGTGCGCCCTGACCCGGTCGTCCGATCCGTCATTCCGCCCGGGGGCGATGAGCGCCTCTTTCGAGACTTCGCGCAACCGACGTTTGCCATTTCGCCCGATGGTCAGACGGTGGTCTACCGGGGGGTGTCGAGCGATCGCGAGCTCACGCTGTATAGCCGGAGGCTCGACGGTGCGTCGTCGGAGCCCATTGCCGGCGCCGAGAGCGCCGTCGCGCCGGTGTTCTCTCCCGACGGCACGACGCTGGTGTTTCTGAGCACAGAGACGGGGCGGACCCAGCTCCGGAGTGTCTCGACGTTCGGGGGCATCGCCGGTGGCCTTTCTCATTGGGACTCCGGCCGGCGTGGGCTGGGTCGGGAGCCAGATGGTGGTGGGGCAGGCGGCCTGGTGCTGGTGTCGACTCCCGGAGGGGAGGCCGAGCCGCTTACCACGCTCGACGCCGCCCAACCGGATGAGTCGCATCGGTGGCCATCCGTCGCCCCTGACACGCGAACTGTCTTCTTTGTGGCAACGACCGACGATATGGACGGTCGGAACGAACTGGCGACGGTCGATCTCGACACCCGAGCGGTGACCCGCCTCGGCCTGGCAGGCACGGCGCCCAGATATCTGCCGACGGGGCATCTGGCGTTCGTGACGCCGGGGGATGGCCTGGTGACCGAGTCGTTCGACCTGGACACGCTGACGGTGACCGGGCGCCCGGTCACCCTGGTCGAGGGTATTGGTACCACCGCCACGGGGGCGGCTGATTGGGCGGTGTCCGAGACCGGCACGCTGGTCTTTCTGGGAGGCGAACCGGGAGGGCAGGAGTTCGGCCGGTCACTCGCCTGGGTGAGCAGCGAAGGCGGCGTGGCCGAGATCGACACCGGTCGGGAAGCGGGAGTGGCCTGGCCGCGCGTGTCTCCGAGCGGCGAGCGGATCGCGTACGTCGCCAACGGGGAGGTGTGGGTGCGTCAGCTCGACACTGGACTCGAAGACCTTATCGCTGGCGAGGGTTTCAATGCAGTTCCTCTGTGGGGCGTGACCGACGACAACCTGTATTACACGTCTACCCGAGACGGTGCCCTTGGCATACATGTAGCGCCCGCGAACGCCAGTCGGGCTGGCGAGGTCCGGATCGAGGAGCAGGTGGCCGTCATCGCCGGCTCCTGGTCACCAGACGGAGAGACGCTCTTCTTAAATGTTGGCGGGGACGGCCAGCGTGATCTGCTCTCGCTGATGATTGGGGAGCGGCCGGTCGCGCTGCTTCAGACCGCCGACAACGAGGCCTGTCCCAGTCTTTCGGCGGATGGTCGATTGTTGGCCTACGCGTTGGACCGTTCGGGGGAGTGGAGAGTCTACGTTGCCCCCGCCGATGACGTGAGTCGCGGGAGGCCGGTGTCGTCAGATGAGTCCTCGGAACCGCGGTGGTCGATGGATGGGCGCCAGCTCTACTACCGCATGAGTTCTCGGATGATGGTGGCCGGTGTGCTTTCCGCCGAGCCGGCGGTTGGTGTCGGGCGCGAGCTGTTCACGGGGGACTTCGCGCTCGATCCCAGCGGGGTGTGCATCCCCAACTACGATGTTACGCCAGACAGTCGGTTCCTGATGGTGCCCGGCGTGAGTGGGCTCCTCGACGAGGGTCCAGACGTCGTCAACCTGGTCCAGAACTGGTTCGCCGAGTTCGAACGCCTGGCCCCGATCAACTAGCGTCGAATCCCGTCGCTACTCTGGAAGCGCGAACACAAAGATGTTGTTGCCGTTGCTCGGCTGCGCTTCGGGCGTGAGGTTGTTGAAGCTC
Organism: uncultured Acidobacteriota bacterium; assembly: GCA_913043805.1. Lineage (GTDB taxonomy): Bacteria > Acidobacteriota > Vicinamibacteria > Vicinamibacterales > UBA8438 > UBA2994. The sequence goes on from CAJWMX010000417.1 coordinate 3,169, forward strand.
GGGGTGGTGGCGGCCGGGCCGGTGCTGGCCACGATGTACTGGCGGCCGTCGACCTCGTAGCTGATGGGGAACCCGCTCACCGGGGAGCCGAGGTTGATCTCCCACAGCACCTCACCCGTCTCCTGATTGAACGCCTTGAACCGTCCGTGGGCGTCGCCGCCGAAGAGGAGCCCGCCGCCGGTGGCGACGAGAGAGAGGGTAGCCGCGCGCTGCTGATGGGCCCAGACGGTTTCGCCGGTCTCGGCCGAGATCGCGTGGATCGCGCCGAGCTGATCGGTGCCGGGCGCCAGTTCGTGGCGCACGGCGAGCGCATAGATCCGGTGTGACGCATCTGGCGAAGTGGTTGCCAGCAGCCGCTGGCACATGTTCCGCAGCGGCATGTACATCGTGTTGGTCAGCGGG
>CAJWMX010000418.1 GCA_913043805.1 uncultured Acidobacteriota bacterium
CACCGTGGTCGCCAGGAGGAACCGCTTCATCGCATGCCTCCGGCGGGCACCGCGACCCCCTGTGGGGCGGGGGCGCTCATCCCGTCGGCCGCGAACCGGACCAGCGCTTCGAGGATCTCGCCCGGTTCCCGCCGCGCCCCGCGATCGGTCGCGATGATCGAGGCGCCCCAGGTCATGGTGTGCGCCATCGAGCCGACGAGAAACAGCATGCGCCAGTGCACGTCGCCGGCCTGGAGCTCGGGGAGACTGCGTTGGAAGGCGACGGCATAGCGCGCGAACACCGTGTCGAACTGACGGATGAACTTGGCCCGCAACTCCTGGTCGACCTCGGCGTGAATCCGGCCGACCAGCTTCAGGATCTTCGGTTCGCTCTTCCCCCAGAGCGACCAGCGGTCGAACATCGGGGCGAGAAAAGCCCTGATGAGCGCTTCGACATCCACCGGCCCGCCGCCCGCGTCACGCTCCAGCGCATCCAGACGCTCCAGCCGATCCCGGTTGATGGGCGCAGCCGTCCGCTCGATGACGGCAATGAGCAGTGCCTCCTTCGAGCCGAAGTGGTAGTTGACCGCCGCCAGGTTCACGTCGGCCTCGTTGGTGATGTCCCGCATCGAGGTCGCCGGAAAACCGTGGTCGGCGAACAGCCGCTCGGCCGCGTCGAGAATCCGTTGTTTGGTATCTGTTGCCATGGTGCTGGTGAGAAAGCGCCTAATTCAAACGTTCATTTGAATCATACGTTTGATGACGACAAAAGTTCAATCGGACCCGCGTGGGGCCCACGTCAGTGGGGTTTGGGGCGAAGGCCCGAAGAGGGAGGTCTCAGCCGCCGACGTCGTACAGCGACCGGATCCGGCGCAGGTCGTTGGCCGAGAGCCCTGAATGGGCCGCGATGTGGTCGACCGATTCCAGCTGCTGGCGGTAGTGCTCGAAGAAGACCGATGCCTGGCTCACCGTGCTGAAGTCGACCATGATGTCGCGCTGGTCGTCGGTGTGCGAGAGGCCAAGCGCGTGGCCAAGCTCGTGCAAGCAGGTCAGATAGACGACCGAGGCCCGGAAGAGCGGATCCTCGGCCGCACGTCGGTCCACCTCGGCGCCGAAGCCGCTGGTTCGGGGGCGGATCCGGAGCACCGCGCCCCTGCGGCCCCTGACAAGTACCGGGCGCATGTCCCCGAATCGTCCGGTCGTGCCCCCTGTCCACTCAAGGGTGATCTGGGCATCTTCGGGTGATCCCGGCCGAAACATCAGCCGCCCCTGGAGGGCCCGTTCCCACGCTTCCGCCGCCCAACGGGCCAGCTGGTCGTCGCCGGTCTGATAGCCGATCTCGGGCGAGCCGACCTGGATCGAGAGGATGAGCGGACGGTCTGTCGACAAGCGGCCGAGGGTCGGGACGGCCGCCGACCTGATGGCCAGCACCGCGGTCACCATTCCCACGACTCCCAGTCCGACCGCCGCTCGTTCGAATCTCGTCCACCTCGATCGCGAGGCCATCAACGCATCCTACATTGAAGAATCAGTTGAAACCTCCCGGCGACCCCGGTATTCTTCCCGCCTAGTACGCATCACCAAAAGGTGGGGCGGCGCCGTTTGTGAGGCCGTGGCAGGCCGATCGACGTACGGGGGAGCATATGGAACTGTTTCAAACAGGAACCGATCCGTGGGGACAGGAGATACTGATTCGCATCTCCTGGTCACTCCTGACCATCTCCTTCTGGGCTGGTATCGCGTTCGTGCTCTTTCACGCGGTCTACTCGGTCGTCTGGAAGCCGAAGCTGGTCGCCGAGGGCGGCGACGTGGCCGGGGCCGAGGGGATTCCGGAGAAGATCGTGCGGCATACCGGTGCCGCCCGGATGTTCCACTGGGTCATGGCGGCATCGATGCTGGTGCTGCTGGGCACCGGGTTCCTGCCGATCGTCGGGTTGGAGTTCGCGTGGCTCAACATCCACTGGATCGCCGGCCTGATTCTGATCCTGTGCATCCTCTACCACATCGTCCATGCCTCGTTCTTCTTGGACTTCTGGTCGATCTGGATTCTGCCGGGTGACCTGAAGGAAGCGGTCCAGCGGACCAAGCGGCAGCTGGGGCAGTCGGTCGATGTCGGCAAGCACGGGAAATACCCGCTCGACCACAAGCTTTATCACATGGCGGTCTCGATCTTCGGCCTGCTCGTGTCGGTCACCGGCCTGCTGATGATGCTCCGCATCGACACGCCCGTCATTCCGCGTAACGACGCGTTCTTCACGGAAGGCGACTGGGGGGTCGTGTACTCGATCCACGGGTTCGCGGCGGTCCTGTTCGTCCTGCTGACGATCACCCACATCTACTTCGCGGTACGCCCCGACAAACTGTGGATCACCAAGTCGATGATCTTCGGGTGGGTGAGCAAGTCCGACTATCTGTCGCACTTCGATCCCAATAAGTGGAAGGTCGACTCGAAGGGCTAGCCGGGGACCGGCGCATCACGGCTCGGGCTGGGACAGGCGTGTGACGGACTCATCGACAACAGCGCTGCGTACGCGGATCGACGCGATCGAGAGCAGCTACGAGCTCTTCCTCGGGTACGCCGCCAAGGGGTCGCGTGGCGGTCCGGGCAGTGGCGATGGCAGCGTGCGTACTGCCATCGAGCAGATGGACCGCGCGCTCGAGGGCCTTGGCGAGTTCCTCGCGGCGACGGTGCGGGAGCGGGGGCTCGAGCCGCTCGCCGCCTATGACGGCTTCATCACCGTGCTCAGTCAGGACGCGCTGCAATCCCGTGCGGCGCTCCAACTCGTCGCAGCGCAAGAGACCATCAGCAGCGCGGTCATCGACAACCTGAACGGGTCGATCCACCTGCGCGCCATCCTCACTGATCTGTTCCTCATCGACGAGATCCTCCGGCCGCGCGCTTCGGAAGGGGTGCCGGCGGCCCTGCTGGCCAACGAAGAGCCTCCGCCTCCGGACAAGGCGTCCTGAGCGCGTCGTGGACCGTCGTGGCGGCGGTCCCACAGCCGGCGACTGGCGCCGGCGGTCCGCCCCGACGACCGTACGGAGTTGCGCATGGCCTCCCCATCCGGCGTGTTGTCCCCCCTCGACACCCACAATCGCGTGCTACTGGCCAACGTCCACCCCGACGACTGGGTGAACCCCACGCCCGCCGGTCGCTACCACCTGGTCGTGGTGGGCGCTGGCACCGCCGGACTCATCGCCGCTTCATTCGCGGCCGGCGCGGGGGCGCGGGTTGCGCTGGTCGAGCGTGAGCTGATGGGAGGCGATTGTTTGAACGTGGGATGCGTGCCCTCGAAGAGCATTCTGCGCTCATCCCGCTTCTTTGCCGAACAACGGGCCGCGGCGGCACTCGGGTGGACGGCATCACGCGCGACGCCTGACTTCGCTTCCGTGATGGAACGCATGCGCCGGATCCGGGCGCGTATCAGTCCACACGACTCGGCCGCTCGCTACCGCGACGAGAAGGGCATCGACGTGTTCCTGGGCGAGGGGACGTTCACCGGCGAGACGACGCTGGAGGTGGCCGGCGAGACACTGCGATTTCGACGAGCCGTCGT
>CAJWMX010000419.1 GCA_913043805.1 uncultured Acidobacteriota bacterium
AGCGTCACTGCGAGACAGCCCGACCCGGTGCCGAGGTCGAGCACGCTGAGCTCGCGGTGGGGCGACACGAGGTCGAGCGCCGCCTCGACCAGTAGCTCGGTTTCGGGCCGGGGGGTCAGGACGTTTCCGGTGACCCGCATGCTCCGGCTCCAGAACTCTCGGTGGCCCGTAATCTGCGATACCGGTTCCCGCTGGCATCGCCTCGCGATCAGCGCGTCGTAGGCGCCGTCGAGTCCCCTCGGGACCGGATCGCGCAGGGCCGCGAGATAGCGGCTGCGCGGCCACGACAGCACGTGGCGGGCCAGCACTTCGGCGTCGAGGTTGGCGTCGTCGTCCGGCAGTCCGGCGTCGACCAGGAGCTGGGCCGCGCGGTGAGCCCGCTCGGCCAGGGTGGGGGGACGGGTGGACCCCGTCACGGTTCGGCGACCGCTTCGACGTCCTTGAGCTGCTCGGCTCGGTAGTGCGTGGTCAGCGCCTCGCTGATCTCGATCAGGTCGCCGTTGAGCATCTCGGTCAGACGATGGGTCGTGAAGCCGATGCGATGGTCGGTCACGCGGTTCTGTGGGAAGTTGTAGGTGCGGATCTTCTCCGAGCGCTCACCGCTGCCCACCTGGCTCTTCCGGCTGCTGGCGATTTCGTCATGCTGCCGCTCCATCTCGATCTCATAGAGACGGGCCCGCAGCACTTTCATCGCTTTCGCCTTGTTCTTGATCTGCGACTTCTCATCCTGCTGGGACACGACCAGTCCGGTCGGCAGGTGGGTGATCCGAACCGCGGAATATGTGGTGTTGACGCTCTGTCCTCCAGGGCCGCTCGAGCAGAACGTGTCGATACGCAGATCCTTCTCCTCGATCTTGACGTCCACCTCCTCCGCTTCGGGGAGGACGGCGACCGTGGCGGTTGACGTGTGAATCCGGCCGCTCGCTTCAGTCGTGGGCACGCGTTGCACCCGATGGACGCCGCTTTCGTACTTGAGCTGGCTGTAGACCTGACGCCCTTCAATCACGGCGATCACTTCCTTGATCGCTCCGACCCCGCTCTCGCTGGTGGACATCACGTCTACTTTCCACCCCTGACGTTCGGCGAAGCGGGTGTACATCCGGAACAGATCGCCCGCGAACAGGCCGGCCTCGTCGCCCCCGGTGCCAGCCCGGATCTCCAGCACGACGTTCTTCTCGTCGTTCGGGTCCTTGGGCACCATCAAGATCTTGAGCTCCGTGACCAGCGCTTCTCGACGTTCCTTGAGCGAGGCGAGCTCCTGTTCGGCCAGTTCGCGCATGTCGGCGTCGCCACCGTCGGCGAGCTCCTTCGCCTGGTCGATCTCGTCCAGCACCGTCTTGTATTCGCGGAACTGCTCGACGATCGGCTGGATCTCGGACAATGCCTTGCTGTGGGTCCGATACTGATTGGGATCGGACTGCACTGAGGGATCGCTGACCAAGGTCATCAGCTCGTCGTAGCGCGTTTCGATCGTCTGTAGCTTTTCGAACATGTGTCACCCACCGGAAACCGGTGGCAGGAACGCCACTTCGTCGCCGTCCGACACCGTCGAGTCCATCCGCGAGTATTCGGCATTGACGGCGGTCGAGATGGACGACTCATACTCCGCGAGCGCCGGGAACTCGCCGGCGAGCGTCTTCCACACCGCGCCGACGGTCGCTCCTTCTTCGACGTCGCGCGCGAGCTCGCCGGTGCCGGCCAGATCCCGAAGTCGCGCGAAGAGTCTGATGGTGACCTGCATGTCAGGACCTAGCCGGCGCTCGCCAGCCGGTAGGCGCTCTCACGCGCGCCGTCGTCATCGGGGTCCGCGGTGGCGCCTTCAATCCAGACGTCGCCGCCTTCGAAGAACTCGTGCTTCCAGATTGGCACGATCTGCTTGATGCGCTCGATGACGAAACGGCAGGCGCCGAAGGCGTCGGCCCGGTGTGGCGACGTCACGGCAATCATCACACTGGCCTCACCGATCTGTAAGACGCCGAGGCGGTGATGCAGGGCCATCTGCACGTTCCAGCGTTCGGCGGTCTCCTGGCCGATCAACTCGAACGACCGCAAGGCCAGCGGTTCGTAGCCTTCGTACTCCAGCCGGAGCACGCGACGACCCACGTTGTGGTCCCGAACCAGCCCGACGAACGTCGAGAGCGCCCCCGGCCCCGGCGGCGCGTCGCCGTCGGGGCTCGCGGTGACCGCGTCGATCAGATCGTCGAGACGCAACGGGTCGTGCGTTACCCGGTAGCGCGTCGTCGACATCGCCCTCTATTGTCGCTCATTTGACGAGCAGGTGACCGAGCGGTCCATGGCCACCCCCGAGCGGGATGGCTTGCTCTATCGCCCTGGTGACGAACCGCTTTGCCTGTGAGACGGCCGCGTCCATGCCCTCGCCCAGGGCCAGTCGAGCGGCGATCGCGGCCGAGTAGGTGCAGCCGGTACCATGCGTGCTTCGGCTGTCGATCCGAGGCGCGGACAGACGATGCTCACCCCCGCGATCCACCAGCAGATCCACGGCGTTGGGACCGTGCTGGTCGCCGCCAGTGACCACCACCGCTCGAGCGCCGCGGTCGAGCAGCTCACGAGCCGCGTCGGCGACCTCCCTCGCCGAGGCGAGCTGTCTCCCGGTCAACGCCTCCGCTTCCCGTCGATTAGGCGTGACCAGATGGGCCCGCGGCAGCAGCCGGTCGCGGATCAGCTCGATGGCGTCGTCGTCGAGGAGTCGGTCCCCGCTCGTCGACACGAGCACCGGGTCGACCACGAGCGGCGTCTCGGGAATCTCGAGGAGGCGGTCGGCGACGGCCGCCACGATGTCGCGGGTGGCGAGCATGCCGGTCTTGATGGCTGAGACCGGGAAATCGTCGATCACGGCCGAGATCTGAGACACGACGAGATCGGGGGACACCGCCTCGATGGCGGTCACGCCCCGGGTGTTCTGAGCCGTGACCGCGGTGATGGCCGAGGTGCCATACACCCCTTGGGCGGCGAATGTCTTCAGGTCGGCCTGGATGCCGGCGCCCGCGCCCGAGTCGCTTCCGGCAATGGTCAAAGCGGTGGGTGCGGGGAGGGGCGTGCGGTTGTTCACGGGCCCGCCCGATCGGTTGACGGCGTCGGTTCGTCCTGGCCGAAGACGAGCAGGAACTGATAGGTCAGAAACGTCTCGTGGGAGAGGAGTCGCAGTCCCGCCGCGACGGCCGCGTCGACCACCGTCTCGAACTCCACCCGTGCCTCCATGGGCGGCCCCGGGCCTCCGCCTTCCTTCGTGAAGTCGACGATACCCAATCGCCCCTGTGGCTTGAGCGCTCGTGCCGCATCGGCGAGCCACGCGACCGGATCGGACACTTCGCCGATCACGTCCACGATCAGGATGGCATCGAGCGCGGTGGGCAGCATCGGGCTCTCGGTCGTGCCCAGCACGGTTTCCACGTTGGTGAGGCCTTCGCGATTGACGCGGTATTCGATGGCGTCCAGCATCTCCGGCTGCACGTCCTGGGCATACACGACGCCGTTCGGGCCCAC
>CAJWMX010000420.1 GCA_913043805.1 uncultured Acidobacteriota bacterium
CGCCAAGATGACCGAGGGTGCCGACATCTACAACGGGATCTCGGTGGATCAGCTCTACGCCCAGGCCCACGGTCAGGACACGCCGCTGCCCTCGATCCAGCTCTGCGTGGAGGATGTGGGCTCGCTGACCGGGGCGTGCGGCTATGGCTACAGCTGTGTCTACGCCAACACCATCTCCTGGTCGTCGCCAACCACCCCGCTGCCGATGGAACGGGATCCGCGCGTGGTGTTCGAGCGGTTGTTCGGGGATGGCGCGACCCCCGAGCAGCGGATGCAGCGCCGAAAGGCCAACGCCAGCATCCTCGATGCGATCCTCGGCAAGGTGGCGGAGCTGCAGCGCGATCTGGACGCCGCGGACCGAGCCCGATTGAGCGACTATCTGGAGGATGTTCGAGAGATCGAACGTCGCATCGAGCTCGTCGAGCGTCAGAACGCCACGCGGCGCGGTCTCGACCTTCCCGACGCACCGGTCGGTGTGCCGGATGCGTGGACGGACCACGTGCGGATGATGTTCGACTTGCAGGTACTGGCGTTCACGACCGACGTGACGCGGGTCTCGGCGTTCAAGATGGGCCGTGACGTCAGCTCACGCGTCTACGCCGACAGCGGAGTGGAGACGCCGTTCCACTCGTTGTCCCACCACGGAAACCGGTCGGACAAGCTGGCTGAGTTCGCCAAGCTGAACGAGTTCCACGTGGACCAGGTCGCCTACTTCATCGATCGACTGAAGAACACGCCTGACGGCGACGGCAACTTGCTGGATCACTCGATGGTGCTCTACGGCAGCCCCATGGGCGATGGCAGCGTTCACAACCACTTGCGGGTGCCGCTGTTCCTGGCCGGCCACGCCAACGGTCAGTTGCAGGGCAACCTCCACGTGTTGTGCGAAGACGGCACGCCTATGGCGAACCTGCTGCTCACGATGATGCACAAACTCGATGTGGGCGTTGACCACGTCGGCGATAGCACCGGCGAGATCCCGATCTGACGATGAAGACGCTGGCATACCTCTTGAGCACGGTGGCTCTCGTCGGCTGGTCCGCCTTGCCGGCCGGCGCCGCCGAGGCGTCCGTCGCGGACGCGGCGCAAGAGGCGGATCTGACGATGGTGCGGACGCTGATCGGGCAGGGCGCCGACGTCAACGTCCCGCAGGGCGACGGGATGACCGCCATGCACTGGGCGGCGTTCCACGACGACCTGGAGCTCGCTCGGGCGCTGGTCTCGGCGCGTGCGGACGTCGATCGCGGGACACGAGTCGGTGGACTGCAGCCGCTGTGGATGGCCTCGACCAACGGCAGCGCCGACATGATCCGCCTGCTGGTCGACGCGGGCGCGAACGTCAACACTCCGAACGGCACCGGCGCCACGCCGCTCATGGCCGCCGCCATGTCTGGCAGCGTGGACGCCGTCGCGCAGCTGCTCGACGAAGGCGCGTTCGCCAACGCGCGTGAGACCGCCAACGGCCAGACCCCTCTGATGTTCGCCGCCTGGGAAGATCGGGCGGACGTCATCCGCCTGCTCGTCGAGCGCGGGGCCCATGTCGGGCTGACATCGTGGGTGGTGTCGATGACCGAACAGCAGTACGACACCGACGGGAATCGACTGCCGACACGGCGGCCGCGAGCTCCTGGCGGAAACTCGGTCATGGGTGGCATGACGGCGCTGCTCTTCGCCTCTCGTGAGGGCCATCTGGCTGCGGTTGAGGCCCTGGTCGAGGGTGGCGCGAACCCGGACCAGGTTGCTGGGAGCGAAGGTTCCAGCCCGATGGTGATCGCGATCGCCAACGGGCACTACACGGTGGCCAAGTATCTGCTCGACGCCGGCGCCGACCCCAACGTGGCGAACGTGGATGGACTGGCCCCGCTCTACGCCACGATCAACATGCGTTTTGCGCCGGTGTCGTGGGCGCCGAATCCCCGCACCGACCAGGAGCGGGTGGATGCGGTGAGACTGGTGACGGCGTTGCTCGATGCGGGAGCGGATCCCGATGCGAGGATCGCGCGGGGATTGTGGTTCAGTCCCACCTCGCACAATCGGCTCTGGATCAACCCCGCGGGCGCCACTCCGTTCTGGCGCGCTGCCCAGGCCAGCGACGTGGAGTCGATGCGGTTGCTGCTTCGCGCGGGGGCTGACCCGCGCCTGGCCACCGACGATGGCACCACCCCGTTGATGGTGGTCTCGGGTATCGGATGGCGGGGCAACTTCAGCCAGAATGCCCCGGGCGCCTGGATGGACGCCGTCCGCTTCCTGGTGGAGCTGGGTGCGGACGTTACCGCCCGGGACCGTAGCGGCTATACGGCGCTCCATGGCGCCGCCGCGCTTGGCGACAACGAGATGGTCGAGTATCTCGTGTCGCACGGGGCCGACGTGGACGCTATTGACCGGCGGGGTAACTCGCCGGCCGATATGGCGTTCGGTCCGTCGAGATTCTTCATTCCCAAGCCGGAGACGGTCGAGTTGCTGGTTCGACTCGGCTCGCCGTTCCAGGACAACTGCCGCTCCGACCAGTGCGTCGACGGGAAGTTCTTCGGGGGCGCGTCAACCACGCCGCGCTGAACGCTCAGGCACGTCCCCGACCGGCGGTGTGCACGACCGCTACTCGGAGGGGACCGTATGCATAGCCTGAATGCCAGTGACATCATGGCCAGGTCCGAGGCCACCCTGGCCCCGGACACCTATGGCGCGCAGGCCCAGCTGCTCAAAGCGCGCCTGACCGGGGCGCCGGTGGTGGATGAGACCGGTCGGCTGCTGGGCATGCTGACCGAGCGCGACTGTCTGAAAGTTCTGGTCGGCGGAGCGCTCGATGGATTGCCCAGCGGCCGGGTCGCTGACTACATGTCCGCGCCGGCCGAGGCGGTGACGCCAGAGGCCAGTCTGTTCGACGTGGCGCATCTGTTTCTGACCCGCTCGTTCCGGAAGCTCCCGGTGGTGGATGCGGACCACCGAGTAGTCGGCCAGGTCAGCCGGCGGGACGTGCTCTCGGCCATCGCGTCATCGCGTGACAACCCCAGGTTGTTCGGGGTAGCCGAGCGACGACCTGCCGACGACGTCGGCGTCGACTCCGCCATGCGGCTCGCCCGCGGGCGCTAGCGACTGAAGGTGTCGTCGGCGCCGGTGGTACGAACGAGTACGGCGTCGTTCGAGATCTCGCGCAGGATCTCCACGCCCGTGCCTTCGAGCTGCATTTCGCGCGCGCCGAGCGTCGTGGTGACGACGATCGTGCCGGCCGGCCCGCCGGTGGCCCATTCCTCGACCGGGCGCCGCAGGTAGTACTCGATCCCGAACTGCCATGTGCGGTGCAGGCCGTAGCTCCGAACCGGCGAGCTACTGGAGAGGGTCGAGGCCTCCTCGGCGACGTTCCTCGTGCTGATGTACGGATCGAGCGTCGGCATGAGAAACAGGCTGAGCTGCCAGAGCGTGAGCGTGACCCCGAGGGCGGTGGTGGCCACCACGGGGACGAGCTGTCGACGCATCCCGAAGAACAGACCCCCGAGTCCGGCGAG
>CAJWMX010000421.1 GCA_913043805.1 uncultured Acidobacteriota bacterium
AGGCGGGCGGCCGCCGGCTCGGCCGCCACCTCGAGGAGCGGTACACCGTCGTCGGTCAGGTCGCTGACCGCGGCGATGGTTCGCTCGACCAGACGGCGCTGCAGTGCGACGGCGGCTTGCAAACCCGGCTGCTCGTGGCCGATGGCGGCCCACCGCGCTTCGGCGATCTGGCTCAGGTTGACGGAAGAGGCCGACACAACGTCGCCATTGTACCTGCTCGTCTTGAAGCGGTCCCGAGCCCCCCGATATAATGAATGCGGTGCCCCGTTCCGGGGTTCCACCTAGGAGTTTACACACGATGTCCGAACTGATCACCGTGACCGAGACTGCGGCATCCAAGATTTCCGCGCTGATGGCCGAAGACGAGAAGGCTGAGGTCGGTTTGAGGGTATTCGTCCAGGGCGGCGGCTGTTCCGGGTTCCAGTATGGACTGATGATCGAAGAAGGCCAGGGCGACCCCGCGGCAGACAAGGTCTTTGAATCCAACGGGATCCGGTTGTACGTGGACCCGATCAGCATGCGCTATCTGACCGGGGCGCAGGTCGACTTCGTCGACAACCTGACCGGCGGCGGGTTCACCATCAAGAACCCGAACGCGACGTCGACCTGCGGTTGTGGGTCGTCGTTCAACGTCTAGCACAGACCGCGGCCACCACGGCGCTGACCCGGCCGGCATGGACCCACGCTCAGACTATCTTGACAGCCTGCGCCCAGAGGGCGGAAAGCGTTCGAGCAAGCGGGATCGCATCGTCAGCGTCTTCCTGAATCAGGACGGCCACCTCAGTGCCGACGACCTCGTCGACCTGATGAGGAAGGAGGACGAGAAGATCAGCCGGGCCACCGTCTATCGCACCCTTCAGTGGATGGTCGACGCGGGGATTGCCCGCAAGGTCGACTTCGGGGACGGTCGTTTCCGCTTCGAGCACTCCTACCGCCATCCTCGCCACTTCCATCTGGTCTGCACCACCTGCAGCCGGTCGTTCGAGTTCCTCAGTTCCGACGTTGAAGTGCTGCTCGAAGAGATCGCGAGCGCGCGAGGATTCGACGCGGCGCAGAGCGTCCTGCAGATTCGTGGGACCTGCGAAGACTGTCAGGCCGGCCGGCAACCGACCGTGCCTGGAGCGCCCACCGAACTGTTGTTCGCCCGGGATGCCCTGCAGATGGCGATTGCCACCGAGCAGAGCGGTCTCGACTTCTATAGTCGGGGCGCCAAGCTCGTGAAGGACGATCGCGCTCGTGGCGTGTTCGAGCGACTGGCCGAAGAAGAGGGCGAGCACCTGGGCACCCTGCAGGCCAGATACGCGGAATTACTACAGGAAGACCCGCAGCTCGAGACGTATCCCCGTTTCCTGTTCTTCAAGGGGGCGGCGAGCGGGTTGTTCGCGTCGGGGGCGGTCGACCTGGACTCGGTGACCGACGATCTCGACGCGCTGATGATCGGGATTCGATGCGAGCGCGGTTCTCATCGGTTCTTCAAACGGTATGGCGAGCGATTCGAGGATTCGGAGGGCAAGCGTATCTTTCTGGAGTTCGCCGACGAAGAGAAAGAGCACCTCGACCTGCTGATCGCCGAGTATCGGCTCCTGGTCGACAAGCAAGCGAAGCCGCGCCGCGAGGCCTCCCGCAGGGCGCGTCCTAACTGATGTCCGCCGCGCTCCTCACCGCCGCGGTGCTATCGCTGGTCGGGCTGCTGGTCAGCTTCGCGCTCGGGTTTCTGGCTGACAGCCAGGAACTGGTTCTACAGCACGCGACGCTCGCCATCTTCGTCACCCTGATCATGCTGCTCGCCTATTCGATGATCATGTTCTATCTGATCGGCAAGGTGCGCGCGATCAAGGACGCGGTGGAGGAAGCTGACCTCGAGACCGACGCGGTGGCCCGAGCGTCCGCCGTCCGCCCCCCGGTCTTCAAACTCGGCTCGGTGGCGATGGCGGTCACCATGGTGACCGCCGTCATCGGCGGCGGCGTCGACACCAATGTCATTCCAGCCGGTTTCCACTTGATGCTCGGGGTGCTGGCCATCTTGGCCAACGGCGTTGCGCTTCGCGCCGTCGTGGCCGCGTTCAACGAGTCCAACCGGATCGTCGACGAGGTCAATCGGCTGTTGGGTGTCGAGTGACCCCCACGGCATCCCCCACGAGCTCGCCGTCGGTCTACGAGAAGATCCTGCTCTTCGATATCGACGGCACCCTCCTGCTCTCCGGGAGGGCCGGCTATCGTGCGTTGACGCAGACCTTCGAAGAACTCTTCGGGGTGGTCCGCGGGTTCGATGATGTGCCGGTCTCCGGTAAGACCGACGAGATCATCCTGACCGACGCGCTGGCGCGGGCCGGCGTCGAGGCGGACCAGTCGGATCGACGGCGCTTCCACACTCGCTACTGCGAGCTCTTCGCTGACGAGATTCACTTTCCCGGTCCCCGAAAGGGGCTGATGCCGGGCGTGGCCGACCTGCTGGCCGCACTGGACGAGCGGCCCGAGATTCGATGTGGCCTGGTCACCGGGAACTTTGCGCGGCCGGCGCAGATCAAGCTGGAGCACTTCGACCTCAGGCGCTACTTCCATTTCGGCGCCTACGGCGACGATGCGCCGGTACGCGACGACCTGGTGCCGATCGCCGTCGAGCGCGCCCGGCGCTGGGGCGCGGAGGTGGTCGCGCCCGCCGACGTGGTCGTCATCGGTGATACCCCGCTCGACGTGCAGTGCGCCCGAGTAGCCGGGGCCAGGCCGGTGGCCGTCGCGACCGGATCCTTCGACCAGCCGGCGCTCGAAGCCACCGGCGCCGCCGTCGTCGCGGACTTCAGCGACACCGCGGCGATGGTGCGGCTTCTTCTGGACTAGTGCCCGGTGTGGACCGCGCACCACGAATCACTCGCGCGGGGCACTAGTTGCGAGGAAACAGGAAGATCGACTTCGTGCCGCTGAGCGTGCCCGCTTCTCCGAGCGGGACGCCGCGGTCGTCGGCTGCTAGCGTGATCTCGTAGAACGTCTGCTCGACGCCGTGCGAGTTGACCACGAACAGACCGCGACATCCCTGAATCGGGCCGAGGAACGGGTGGGTGTGGCCCTTGTGGTGGAAGATGACGGTCCACACCATCCGTTCGCAGGGGACGAGCCCTTCTTCACGATCGAGCGCGGTGCCGCTGAACCGGATCAACTCCCCTTCGGTGTAGCGATACCCTTCGGCCGGCTCCTCAATCACCGGCGTGGGCCTCGTATTGCCAGAGACGATCCGGAGATCCGGCGTGGTGCGGGCGGCGCCACCGGTGTCGGTCACCGTGAGTCGAGCCCGATACGCGCCGGCGGCGTAGGTCGTGGTCACCACGGCGCCAGAGACGTGGTTGCCGTTTCCCAGATCCCAGGCGTAGGTCAACGCGTCCCCGTCCGGGTCTGACGACGCGGCTCCGTTGAGTGTCACCGTCAGCAGTGCGTCACCGTTGTCCGGGTTCGCCGTGGCGGTAGCGATCGGCTGGCGGTTGTCCCTGCCGGAAAACGTGATCCGGAA
>CAJWMX010000422.1 GCA_913043805.1 uncultured Acidobacteriota bacterium
CATCGTGACGTTCTCCTTGAGCCCGCGCAGATGGTCGACCTTGCCCGAGATCGACGCCTCGGTCAGCACCCGCGTCGTCTCCTGGAACGACGCCGCCGAGATGAACGAGTCGGTCGAGAGCGACGCCTTGGTGATCCCCAGCAGCAGCGGTCGACCGGTGGCCGGACGACCGCCCTCGGCGATCACCCGTTCGTTCTCCTCGAGGAACCGGAACCGATCGACCTGCTCGTCGATCAGGAAGTCGGTGGTCCCCACGTCCTCGATCTTCACCCAGCGCATCATCTGGCGGGCCACCACCTCGATGTGCTTGTCGTTGATGGTGACGCCCTGGAGTCGGTAGACCTCCTGGATCTCGTTGACGAGATAGCTCTGGAGCGCCTTCTCCCCGAGCACGCTGAGGATGTCGTGCGGGTTGCTCGGCCCATCCATGAGCTGCTCGCCCGCGCGCACACGGTCGCCGTCCTGCACGTTAACGTGCACGCCACGCGGTAGCGAGTACTCGCGCGGCTCGGCCCCGTCCTCGTCCGGCACGATGATGACCTTGCGCATCCCCTTGACGATGCTGCCGATCTTGACGGTGCCATCGATCTCGGAGATGACCGCGGTCTCCCGGGGCTTGCGCGCCTCGAAGAGCTCCTGCACTCGGGGAAGACCGCCGGTGATGTCCTTCGTCTTGGTGGTTTCGCGCGGAATCTTCGCCAGCACCTCTCCCGCGGTCACCGCCTGTCCGTCAGAGATCATGAGGTGGGCATGCGACGGCATGTTGTACTTCCGCTGCAACTTGCCGTCCGCTCCCCGGACCTCGACCGTCGGCTGCTTCTTCTCGTCGGGGGAATCCACGATGATGAGGCGCGAGAGGCCCGTGACCTCGTCCACCTCCTCGTGCACCGTCACCCCCTCGACGATGTCCTTGAACTTGATGGTCCCGGAGGTCTCCGTGATGATCGAGAAAGTGTAGGGATCCCACTCAACCAGCGTCTGTCCCTGGTCGACCTGCTGGCCATCGGACACCCGGAGGTGCGCGCCATACACCACCGGATAGCGCTCGCGGTCACGCCCCTTGGCGTCCTGCACCACCAGCGACCCGGTCCGGTTCATGACCACCAGGCTGCCGTCCTCCGCCTTGACCCACTGGATACCCAGGAACTTGGCGGTGCCGGCGTTCTTCGCCTCCAGGGTGGACTGCGCCGACACTCGCGAGGCGGTGCCGCCAATGTGGAAGGTCCGCATGGTGAGCTGGGTGCCCGGCTCGCCGATGGACTGCGCCGCCACGACACCGACGGCGAGCCCGAGCTCCGCCAGTTCGCCGGTCCCCAGGTCTCGTCCGTAGCACTTGGCGCACACCCCGCGCCGGGCCGCACAGGTCAACACCGAGCGGATCTTGACCTTCTCGACGCCCGAGTCCTCGATCGTCGAGGCCAGCACCTCGGTGATCACCTCGCTGGCCGACGTGATCAGTTCGTTGGTGAACGGGTCGGTGATGTTCTCGAGAGTCACGCGGCCCACGATCCGGTCGCGCAGCGGCTCGATGATCTCGCCGCTCTCCACGATCGCGCGCGACTCGATGCCGTCGAGAGTGCCGCAGTCGATCTCGGAGATGATCACGTCCTGGGCGACGTCGACCAGGCGTCGGGTGAGATATCCGGAATCGGCGGTCTTGAGCGCCGTGTCGGCCAACCCCTTCCGGGCTCCGTGCGTCGAGATGAAGTACTGCAGCACGGTGAGACCTTCACGGAAGTTCGACGTGATCGGGGTCTCGATGATCTCGCCCGACGGCTTCGCCATCAGCCCCCGCATCCCGGCCAGCTGACGGATCTGCTGCTTGCTACCCCGGGCGCCCGAGTCCGCCATGATGTAGACGGCATTGAAGTCCTCGCCGCCGGAGTCGCGGGCTTCCATCTCGCCGAACATCTCGTCGGCGACCTTTTCCGTCACGTCCGACCAGATCGCGATGACCTTGTTGTAGCGCTCGCCGTTGGTGATCGCGCCTTCGAGATACTGCTGCTCGACACGAATCACCTCGTCCCGGGCCGCGTCGACCAGGGTGGCCTTCTGCTCGGGCACGACGAGGTCGTCGATGCCGATCGAGAGACCGGATCGCGTGGCATAGCCGAACCCGAGCTTCTTGAGCCCGTCCAGCATCTCCACGGTCTTGTCCACCCCGTGGTGCAGGTAGCAGTACTGCACCAGTTGCCCCAGCCCCTTCTTCTTGAGCAGGCCGTTGACATACGGCAACTCGTCGGGCAGCGTACTGTTGAACACCGCCCGGCCCACCGTGGTGTTGATGACCTTGCCTTCGATCTCCTGCACCTCGGTGCGGAGCACGTCCTGGTCATCGCGCGAGGCGGTCAGGTCCATGAGCCCGCCCGAGACCCTCAGCCGGATCGGACTGAGCGTTTCGACCTCTTCGGCCATCAGCGCCAGCAGCACGTCCTCGACGTTGCCAAACACCCGGCCCTCGCCCTTGGCGTTCGCCTTGGCCTTGGTAAGGTAGTAGCACCCGAGCACGATGTCCTGCGAGGGGGTCGTGATGGGCGCGCCATTGGCCGGCGACAGAATGTTCTTCGACGACTTCATCAACACCGAGGCTTCGATCTGGGCCTCGGGCGCCAGCGGGATGTGAACCGCCATCTGATCACCGTCGAAGTCGGCATTGAAGGCGGTACACACGAGCGGGTGGATCCGGATCGCCTTGCCCTCGACCAGGACCGGCTCGAACGCCTGGATTCCAAGGCGATGCAGGGTCGGGGCCCGGTTGAGAAGGACCGGGTGCTCCCGAATCACTTCCTCCAGCACGTCCCAGACTTCGGGGAGCTGCTGTTCCACCATCTCCTTCGCCTGCTTGATGGTGGCGACCAGCCCACGCTTCTCGAGCTTGTTGTAGATGAACGGCTTGAACAGCTCGAGCGCCATCTTCTTCGGCAGCCCGCACTGGTGCAGGCTCAGCTCGGGTCCAACGACGATCACCGACCGGCCGGAGTAGTCGACCCGCTTGCCCAGCAGGTTCTGACGGAACCGTCCCTGCTTGCCCTTGAGGGTGTCGGACAGCGACTTGAGCGGGCGATTGTTGGCTCCCCGCAGCACGCGACCGCGACGCCCGTTGTCGAAGAGGGCGTCGACCGCCTCCTGCAGCATCCGCTTCTCGTTCCGGATGATGACGTCTGGCGCCTTCAACTCGATCAGCTTCTTCAACCGGTTGTTGCGGTTGATGACCCGTCGATACAGGTCGTTCAGATCCGAGGTCGCGAACCGGCCGCCGTCGAGCGGCACGAGCGGGCGCAACTCGGGCGGAATCACCGGGATGACGTCAAGGATCATCCACTCCGGCCGGTTGGTGGACTTGCGGAACGAGCCGACCACCTTCAGCCGCTTGGCGAACTCGGCGATCTCGCGCTTGGAGGCGGTCGGGCCGATCAGCATGCCGTAGCCGCCCGAGCCGTGCACCTCCTTCACCACCAGTTCCGGCAGGCGGTCGAGCACATAGGCGAGGTCGTC
>CAJWMX010000423.1 GCA_913043805.1 uncultured Acidobacteriota bacterium
GGAGATCTAGTCTCGGATCTCCGTCACAGGATGAACCGGCTCAGGTCCTCGTCGAACTTGGCCTGGTGATACCGCAGGTAGATGTGATCGGCATCGACACCCAGAATCTCGACCTTGCCGGTCTCGTGCGACATGCAGTACTTGGCGCGACGCGCCAGACCCGAGCCCCGCTTCAGGGCGCGCTGGAACGTCTGCCAGCCTTCGACAATCGGGATCTCGTACGGCTCGTTGCCCGCGGTGGGCCGCCCCTGGAACAGGTAGTAGGGCGGGCAGCCGATGTAGGACAGCGTCGAGTACATCTCCGCCAGCACGTTGGGGTCGTCGTTGATCCCCTTGATCAGCGGGCATTGGTTGACGCAGATGATGCCGTTCTTGATACAGGTGTCGATTCCGGCGATCGCCTCGGGTGTGAGCTCGCGCGGATGGTCGAAATGCGCCATCAGGTAGATCCGCTGCTCAGGGGTCGAGTACTTCCGGAACGCCGCCTGCAGATCCTCGTCGTTCAGCACCCGGAAGGGGTCGAACGCCGGCATCTTGGAGCCCATCCGGATGATCTTGACGTGCGGAATCTGACGGAGCGCGTCGAAGATCTCCACCAGCCGGCGTGTGCTCATCAGCAGCGGGTCGCCGCCCGTGAGCAGCACGTTGGTCACTTCCGGGTGGTCGGCGATATAGGCCAACCCGGCCGAGATGTCGTTGGTGACCTCGTCGTTCTCGTCCATGAACAGCCGCTTGCGAAAGCAGTAGCGGCAGTAGGCGCCACACACCTCGTTGCAGAGGAGCAGCACCGTGTCCGTGTACTTGTGCTGGACACCCTGGGCCACCGTCACCGACTGTTCGTTGCTGGCGTCGAGCTCGCCCCACTCGGTCAGCTCTTCCTCGCGGGGAATGATGAGCTGCTTGATCGGGTCTTCCGGGTCGTCCCAGTCGATCAGGTCCAAGTAATAGTCGTTCGCGCGGAAGACATAGCGCGCAGCGACCGGTCCGAGACGATCACGCTGCTCTGGCGTGAGTTGTTCGACCTGGTCCAGCTTGCGCACGTACTTGACGCGCCGCTTCGGCGTGTCGGGCGTGGGCTGAATCACATTGTCCATAGGCAATTTGCGGTCATCGAGCCGCCACAGCCGAGCATCGGTCGGAGCATGCTGATGCTCCCTGCCGATGCCGTGGCCCGGTCGAGCCCATCCCGGAAACCGCGGGGGGCAACCACAACCAGACACTCGGATGGGGCAACTAGTATCGAGTACTCGTCACCGAGACGCAACCCCCGTCGCGGGCACTGAAAGCGGGGCGTGCTGCGTTGCTGGCCGGTGCGTCCGGGGTCGTCCGTCGACCCTGTGACCGGCCGTCGCGCTAGAGGCTGCGTTTGCAGGATCTTGCGGGCATCAGGGTGAATTAGGTCAAAGGCCAGATTCGATGCCGCAGCCTCGACAAGGCTATCTTGCGCGTCCAGTTAATCAGACGAAGAACCGTGCAGTGAAGTTCAAAGATCGACCGTCACGGTCTAGGTGTTCGTCGCAGCGCGTCCACCACGGCCCAGATATTATCGCAATTAACTTGCACAAGCAATGCAATTGCATTATTTTCCCGTCTCGACGCATGGAGGATGAGATGACCCCGAACCAACTCGGCTCGGCAGATCGTTCGCGGCTTCCCGTGACGGTGCTTTCCGGCTTTCTCGGCGCCGGGAACAGGAGGGGCGCTTCGACTACCTGCTCATCGAGTCCACCGGCATTTCCGAGCCGGTCCCTGTCGCTCAGACCTTCACGTTTGAGGACGAAGACGGTGTGAGTCTGAGCCAGGTTTCTCGACTCGACACGATGGTGACCGTCGTGGACGCCGCGAGCTTTCTCAGGGATTACAACGCGGCCGAGGCGCTCCAGGAACGCGGCGAGTCGCTGGGTGAGGACGACCAGCGGACGGTGACCGACTTGCTCATCGACCAGATCGAGTTCGCTAACGTGATCGTGCTCAATAAGCTCGATCTTGTGGACCAGGTCAGGACTCTCGAGGTGGAGGCCATGGTAAAGGCGCTGAACCCCGGTGCGAAGATCTACATGGCCATACGCGGACAGGTGCCACTCGAGCACCTGGTCCACACCGGTTTGTTCGATTACGAGCTTAACCTGCCGAACGGCGCAGCCCTTCGACGCCGAGAAGCTGTGGGCCTTCATCAACGAGGATGAAAACTGGCGCTGCGTACTGCGTTCGAAGGGCTTCTTCTGGGTCGCCGCCGACCACCGAGTGGCCTACGAACTGGCTCAGGCGGGCGGCATCAGTTCAGTGATCCCGAGCGGGATGTGGTGGGCGGCCGTGCCACAGGAATACTGGGATCACCCCGAAGATCAGCGCCCGGACCAGCAGCCTGACTGGGAGCCGCGGTTCGGCGACCGCGCCCAGCAGCTCGTGTTCATCGGCCAGCAGATGGACAAGGCAACGATGCGCGCTCGCCTTGACGCGTGCCTGCACGACGAGGAGCTGGCCTCCACAGACATCGGGAAGTGGGCCGAGCTCCGGAATCCCTTCCCGGTATTCCGGATGGCTGACGAGTCCGCATAGACCCGTCACCGGCGACCTGTATGGCCCTGGGTGGGGCAAAGCAGCCGTCGATGAGCTACTCATGGGGCTGGAATGGCTGATCATCGGCGGCGGGATTCACGGGGTGCACATCGCCGCGCGACTGGTCGGCGAGGCGGACGTTACCCCGGAGAGACTCCGTATGTGGACCCCGGTGACGCGCTGCTGACGCGTTGGCGTACCAACACCGCGGCCACCGGGATGGCCTACCTCCGGTCGCCAGCGGTGCACCACCTCGACACGCACTCGGATTCTCTCAACCGCTTCGCGGGAGGAAGACGCCAGCGGCGGAGGCCCAAACTCTTCGCGCCTCCGTACCGCAGGCCGGGGCTGGCGCTCTTCAATGCCCACTGCGACCGGGTCGTGGAGGCTCATGGGCTGGCAGATCTGCATCTCCAGGACCGAGCCGAGCGCTGCGCCGTCGATGGTCGTGGGATCGGCGTGCAGTGCTCGAGCGGGCGCGAGGTCCAGGCGCGCAACGTCGTGCTGGCCATCGGCGCGAGTGAACAGCCCGCGTGGCCGGATTGGGCGCCGCGCAACGATCCTCGCGTGCGCCACCTCTTCGAGCCGGGATTCGACGGTTGGGCGACACCGCACGGAACCATCGCCGTCGTCGGCGGCGGTATCTCGGCGAGCCAAGTAGCGCTTCGCCTCGCGAAAGAAGGGCGCCGGGTGGCCTCGTCTCACGTCACCCTCTGCGCCAGCACCAGTTCGACAGTGACCCTGGCTGGCTGGGGCCGAAGTTCATGTCGAGCTTCAGCCAGGAACGGGACTACGACCGGCGCCGGGCTCTGATCACCGACGCGCGACACCGCGGCTCGGTGCCGCCAGATGTCCAACGCGCACTCTGTCGAGCGATTGCCCGTGGACAGATCGGTTGGCACGAAGGTCGGATCGAGCGGCTGGAACTAC
>CAJWMX010000424.1 GCA_913043805.1 uncultured Acidobacteriota bacterium
CGGGGCTCGAGCCGCGACGCTCGAAGTGCGCCGGTCCAATCGCGTCGCCCAGCGTCTCTACGAACGTCTCGGATTTCGTCGCGAGGCGGTGCGTGGGGCGTATTACCAGGACCCGGTCGAAGACGGACTGATCTACTGGCATCGGTCGGTGAGCTCGCCTTGAAGCTCGCTCTGGGCATGTGGTAACTTTCAGCATCGAGCGGCGTGAACGAAGTTCGATGACCGCGCCTGCGGGGAGGTGGCATGACGACGGACTGGCAGTTCCTGAAAGACCAGCTCCTGCGCACCGACCACGGGTTCCGCCAACTCGCTGAACAACATCACGCACTCGACACCCACCTCGACGAGCTCTCCAGCCGGCACATCCTGTCAGAACCGGAACAGCTCGAACAGATCACGTTGAAGAAACGGAAGCTGCAGCTGAAGGACCGGATGCAGGACATCCTGCACCGTCACGGTGATCCGCGGACCGCCTAGCGTGGCCCGTTGACGGCAAGAGTCCACCGTTCGTTCGCATGACCATCGATCGCGCCGGGTGGCCGTTCATCGCCGCCGCGTGGGTACCTGCCGGGCTCTGCGCGCTCGCCGGTCTCCCGATGGTCGCCGGCGGACTGACCATCCTCGGGATTGCGCTCGGGCTTTTCTCCCGCGATCCAGTGCGGCATCCTCCCACCGAGGCTGGCGCCGTGGTGTCACCGGCCGACGGGAAGGTGCTCTCGACGGGCCAGGCCGATCCCACGCTCGCCCCAGAGGGGACGTGGGAACAGATCAGCATCTTCCTTTCGCCCCTCGATGTTCATGTGAATCGGGTGCCCCATGTCGGTCGCGTGACGCGTGTCGACCATGTCCCTGGCAAGTTCCTGCCCGCCTACCGCGACGGAGCGGCCGCCGAGAACGAGCGGACCGAGGTCTGGGTCGAACACGACGGGCGGGTCATCGTCTTCCGGCAGGTCGTCGGCGCGCTGGCTCGGCGAGTCGTCTGCCGCGTAAAAGTCGGCGATGCGGTGCAGACCGGCGAACGGTTCGGTATCATGAAGTTTGGTTCCCGTATGGACATCTTTCTTCCAGCCGGCACCACACTGCTGGTATCTCCCGGCGAGACGGTGCGCGGCGGCGAGACCATCATCGCGCGACTGACCTGACAGACATGGCTCGAGTGCTCGCGGTCCTCCGAGGCAAGAAGCAGAGGCGGCGGTTCCGGCGCAGTGTGTATCTGCTGCCGAGCATGTTTACCGTCGGCAACCTGTTCTGTGGCTACGCGTGCATCGTGCATGCGATGCGGGGGGACTACGCAACGGCCGCCGTCTTCATCGGCGTGGCGATCGTTCTGGACGGCCTCGATGGGCGGATCGCGCGAATGGCGGACGCCGCGAGCGAGTTCGGAGGCGAGTTCGACTCGCTCGCCGACGTAATTTCGTTCGGCGTCGCTCCGGCCATCCTCATGTTCAGCTGGGGACTCGAGGGGCTGGGCCGTCTGGGCTGGGCCGTCGGGTTTCTGTATGTCACCGCGGCCGCCCTCCGACTTGCGCGCTTCAACGTGCAGCCGGGCAGTAGCGACAAGCGCTACTTCATCGGCATGCCCAGCCCGGCGTCGGCGGGCGTGCTGGCCTCGACCGTGTTCGCCTGGCCGACAGGCTTCGGGATCGAGCAGGGCCCGGCGCTCGCCCTGGCCATCGTCATCGTCCCGGCGGGGCTGATGGTGAGTCGTCTGCGGTTCCGCAGCTTCGGGGCCCTGGCGTTCCGACCGCGCAGTTCCTCGCTCGTGCTCCTGCAATTCGCCGGGCTGATCGCGGCCATCGCCGTCGAACCCCGGCCGGTCCTGTTCGTGATGTCCTACGCCTATCTCGTGTCTGGCCCCATCGGATTCCTCTGGACCAAACTCCAACCGGCGAACAGGCGTGGGGGGCAGGACCGCGACCATCAGGTCCCCGCCGCGAACGCCAGCTAGCCCCCAGCCGATGGCGGTCTCGGGAGCGTGATCGTCACCCGGGTGCCCTCGCCCGGCTGGCTGACCACCTGGATGGTGCCGCCGTTGAGCTCGACGTTCCGCTTGGCGATCGCCATGCCGAGCCCCGTTCCGGTCACCTTCGTCGAGAAGTACGGTTCGAAGATACGGGCCAGCGCCTCCGGCTCCAGGCCCACGCCGGTGTCGGACACGGCAAGCGCCACCTCGGCGGTGGTCGACTCGACCTCGATACGCAACCGTCCTACACCCGGCATCGCATGGAGCGCGTTCTCGATGATGTTGGTCAGCGCGCGCTGCATCAAGATGCGATCGAGCGTCAGCGGTGGCAACGAGTCGGACACCCGTACCGCCACCTCGATCCGTCCCTCGAGTCCCGGGCGGTAGGGCGAGACGATCTCCTCGAGGAGCCTCTCGAGGTTCGTTTCTTCCGGTTCGGCACGAGGCGACGAGGCGTAACTCGAGAACTCCGACGCGATCTGCCGCAGAATCCGCACCTGCTTCAAGATGGCGGTCACGCATCCTTCAAAGACCGGCGACAGCGGGGAGCCTTGATCGGCATGAACCCGCCGCAAATGCTCCGCGTTCAGCTGTACCGGCGTGAGCGGGTTCTTGATCTCGTGGGCGACCTGTCTGGCCATCTCGCTCCACGCCTCGAGACGGTGCGTTCGCTCGAGTTGACGTCGCTGCGTCTCGAGCTCTTCGGCCATCTTCGTGAAGTCGGCCTCCAGAATGTCCAGTTCGTCCGCCGAGCGCTCGGCCACTCGTCGCTGCAGCAGGTCGGCACGCTCTGGAGACACCGGCGCGGTGAACTCCCCTTGGGCGACGCTGCTCGTGGCCCGGGTCAACCGGCGCACCGGGTCGGCGATGCTGCGGGCGATGCCCCAGCCCACCAGACCGACCAGGCCAACGAAGAAGAGCGTCGAGGCCCAGATGCGTCGATTCAGCTCCTCGATCTGACTCTCGATCTCCTGCTGACGCGACGCGAGCGGCACCGTCAGGATTGCGTCCTGACCGACCATCGGCACCGGGGTCGCGGCAAGTTGATAGGGCAGGTCTCCAATCGCGTCCTCTCCCACGAAACTCGGTAGTTGATCGAGATAGACCGCCCGGTAAACCTGCTCAGGCGTTCGGGTCGGGAGCAGGCCGGACGCGTAGAGGTCCCGCTCGCTCGTGGCCAGCAGTTCGGCGCCCTGGAAGATGTTCACGTCCTCGCCGACCACCTGGCTGATCCATACCAGCACCTCGTCGCTGAACGGGGCCACGACGCGGCCGGCTGCCGGCTGCAACGCGGCGGACTCCTCGATGACGCTTCTGGCCAGGGTGGCGGTCCGAGCCGCGCCGGCTTCCACGTCCGCCCGCAGCTGATCGGCGAGGTATCCCTGGAGAAACAACGCGATCACGATCACCGGCACGGCCGCGACGCCGAGAAACCAGAGCTGGAGCTTGAGCGCGAACCGGGCACGCACCTCGCGCCATGGCAGGTAGCGTCGCAACCCCGGCGAGAGCAAGCCGCCCACGATGA
>CAJWMX010000425.1 GCA_913043805.1 uncultured Acidobacteriota bacterium
CGCCAGCGTCGCGGCTGGCGGGGCGGCCTCGATTCGCCTGATCCCGCTCATGGGAGCGGCGTTCATCGCCACCGGCATCGCCGCCCTCGTGACCCCGGCCGCGCTGGGCGACTGGTTTATGGCGTTCGGCTTCGGCGTTCTGCACATCGTCTTCGGTATTCAGATCGTGAGGCAGCATGGCGGATAGACCTTCTCCCTCCCGCACCTCGACCGGGCGAGTCACTCGCGCCCGGAGCACCGTGCGCCGTCCACGCCGAGGCTCCGCACCACCGGACGCCGACCCGGCGCTGCAACTCGACCGGCTGGTCCACGAACGCCTGCGGCTCGGCATTCTCAGTTCGCTCGCCGTCACCGACAGCCTCACCTTCACCGACCTGAAGCGGATGCTCTCGGCCACCGATGGCAACGTCAGCGTGCATGCGCGCAAGCTCGAAGACGCCGGCTACATCGAGTGCACGAAGACGTTCGCTGGCCGGGTCCCACGGACCGATTACCGTCTGACGGAGGCGGGACGCCACGCGCTCGAGGACTACCTCGATCGGATGGAAACCCTGATCAAGACCACTAGGCGCCGATAGCCTCGATACCCATCGGGCGGTTGTATACTCTGCCCCGATGGCACACCCACTCTCGTCCGAGACGACGGTTCGAGCGATCGGCTTCCTGAGTCTAATCGCCGTCGGCACCCTCGCATTCGGGGGCACGGCCAACGCCCAGATCACGGCCACCACACGCTCGGGCGCAACGCCAGCCTGGAACAAGGGTCTGCAGCCCATCTCGCCCGAGAGCTACTACAACGCCATCGAGTGTGGGAACACGGAGGCCGCCGACCCACCCTGTGTCTTCTGGGATACCGGACTGTGCGAGAACGACGACTTCACGCTCAACGCCTACTCGGCCTACAAGCAGGTCGCCTACGAGGTCTGGGCCACGGTGCGTCAGGGGCAGCCGGCACCCGAGCCTGACTTCTACGCCGCCAGGAACACGAGGGTCACCATCAGCGCCGAGGAGAAACCGGGGTCGTCGAACGAGTTTCAGGATCTGATCCTGAAGCGCGCCGACCAGGTGGCCTCGCCGGTCGACCGGAACATCAGAGCCAAGCGCGTTACGTGGGACTACGACGCCTGGGCCCCCAGAAGTGCCGTCACCCTCGAGATGGTCGGCTCCGAACGCACCATCTCCTGCACCATCCCCGGGGCAGTGCTCCTGCAGTTCAGATAGTTCGCATGTCGTCCACCGCGATCGGTCCAGACCAGCTCATCGGTCTCGAAGACCAGTATGGCGCACGCAACTACCACCCGCTCGACGTGGTCCTCACCCGGGGCGACGGCATCTGGGTGTGGGACGTCGACGGTAACCGCTACCTCGACTGCCTGGCCGCCTACTCGGCCGTCAATCAGGGACACGGTCATCCCCGGATCGTGGCCGCACTGAAGGAGCAGGCTGACCGGATCACGCTGACGTCACGCGCCTTTCGCAATGATCAGCTGGGTCCGTTCTATAAAGAGCTGTCGACCCTGAGCGGGTTCCCCCGAATCCTGCCGATGAACACCGGCGCCGAGGCGGTGGAAACGGCCATCAAGATGGCTCGCAAGTGGGCCTACCAGATCAAGAACGTCGCTGCCGACAAGGCCGAGATTCTCGTCTTCTCGAACAACTTCCACGGGCGCACCACCACCATCGTCGGCTTCTCGAGCGAGGAGCAGTATCGCGACGGTTTCGGTCCGTTCACTCCCGGCTTCCGGCTGCTCCCATTCGGCGATCTGGCAGCGCTCGAGGGCGCCTTCTCGCCAGACGTCGCGGCGGTGCTGGTCGAACCGATTCAGGGGGAAGCGGGCATCCTGGTGCCTCCCGACGGCTATCTCCGGGCACTGCGTGACGCGTGCGATGAGCACCAGGCGCTCCTGATGGTGGATGAGATCCAGAGTGGTCTCGGACGCACCGGGCGATTGTTCGCCTACGAGCACGACGAGATCCGTCCGGATGCCGTGATCCTGGGCAAGGCGCTGGCCGGGGGCTGCTATCCGGTGTCGGCGGTGCTGGCCGACGAGGCGCCGATGCAGGTCTTCGATCCGGGCGACCACGGGTCGACGTTCGGCGGGAATCCGCTGGGGTGTGCGGTGGCGCGTGCCGCTCTCCGGGTCCTGAGCGACGAGCGCCTCGTCGAAAACTCGGCCACCCTGGGGCGCTACCTGCTCGACCGACTGTCGGCACTGCCCCAGTCCTCCATCCATGAGGTGCGTGGCCGTGGGCTGTGGGTGGGTGTCGAGCTCTCACCCGAGGCTGGCGGCGCGCGACGCTACTGCGAGGCGCTCCAGGCCGAAGGCATCCTTTGCAAGGAAACCCACGACCACGTCATCCGATTCGCGCCCCCGCTGGTCATCACCCGCGGCGACATCGACTGGGCCATGGAGCGGGTGGAACGGGTCTTCGACCGCCTCGGTTAGCACCCACCGACCATGAGCGAGCTACGCGACGCCGCCGCGGTGTCCGGTATCGGCGAAACCCCGTATCTGCGGGGCACCGACAAGAGTCCGCTGCGGCTCACACTCGAGGCATCGCTGGCCGCCATCGACGACGCCGGACTGACCCCGAAGGACATCGACGGCGTCGTGGCCTACTCGATGGGCGGCGTGGTCGCCGAGGATCTGCTGACCGCGTTCGGCAGCGAGGACTTCCGTTTCTCGGCCACCACCCCGCTTGGAGGCGCCAGCGCGGTCGCCTCCCTGCAGTGCGCGGCGATGGCGGTCGCCACCGGCGTGGCCACCCACGTGCTAATCCCGCTGGGGCGCACCGGCTACTCCGGCGCCCGGATCAACCGCCGGGTGGGCCAGATGCGCCAGTTCGACGTGGTGTCGCAGTTCGAGGCGCCGATCGGCGCCAACGCGCCAGCGCAGTACTACGCGCCGATGGCCAGACGCCACATGGAGCTCTACGGCACCACCACCGAGCAGTTTGGCGAGGTGGCCGTCATCATGCGTCGTCATGCCGCGCTCAACGATAACGCGCTGATGCGAAAGCCGATGACGCTCGACGACCATCGGGCCTCTCGCATGATCGCCGACCCGTTTCGTCTGTTCGACTGCTGTCTGGAGAGCGACGGCGGCGCCGCGGTCGTGGTGTCGGCGACCGAGCGTGCCCGGGACATGCGCCATCAGCCGATTCTGCTCTCGGGCATGGGCGTCGGGCATCCGGACTCGCCCAGCACCATTACCCAGCGCCCGGACATGACCACGCTGGGCCTCGCCAAGGCGGCACCGCGGGCGTTCGCCATGGCCGACGTCACGCCGGACGATATCGACGTCTCGCAGATCTATGACTGCTTCACCTACACCGTCATTTGCCAGCTCGAAGACCTTGGGTTCTGCCCGAAAGGCGAGGGCGGCGCGTTCGTCGAAGGTGGGCGCCTGGGGCTGGACGGCGACCTCCCGACCAACACCCACGGCGGTCTGCTGTCACAGGCCCACGTGACCGGACTCAATCA
>CAJWMX010000426.1 GCA_913043805.1 uncultured Acidobacteriota bacterium
CGTAGGTCCAGCCCAAGGCCGCGTGGGTGTCGACGACCGCGCCGTCGCTCCACAGATTGTCGGCGTCGCTGGCCAGGTCCTGGGTCGCGGTCGTCGCATCGCCAAAGAACACGCCGAGGAGACGGTCGACAAATCGGTTGGCGTCCGACCGCATGTCCAGCGTTCGCAGCTCGGCGGGCCGGACGAGGTCGCGGGTGAAGAACGCGCCGCCCAACGGCTGGGTGACTAGCTTCTTCGAGTCGCCGAGCACGCCCGTGCCAAGACCGATGCTCGACTGCTCGCGCCAGCCCTCTACCCGCCATCGTTCGGCGCCGGAGTGCGCGTCGGTGAAGAGCGTTCCCAGGGCGGCCACAGACGTCTTCCACGTCAGCGCGTATCCTCCGTCGATCGGCAGGATCCACAGCTCGGGGTCGGCGATCAGCGGTAAGGGGCCGGCCAGCGCGGCCGCCCGCGCCCGAGCCGCGTCACGTGAGAGGGTCGGTGTAGTCCCGATGTCGATGTCGGCGAAGTGGGTGCCCAGGATCGAGGTTGTTACCCCCTGGTCGGTCTGGCGCCGCAAGGCCGCGCCGTGCACCGGGACGCCATCGTGATACTGCTCCAGCGTCTCGCTTCGGCGGCCGGCCAGCCGTGAGTGGGGGCGGTCGGACACCCGCCGGAGGCTGCCCTGGCGGATGGCGGCGTCCAGACTGGCGTCGAGCGGCCGCAGCGCCGAGGGGTCGGCCAAGGCGATGGCCTGACGGCCCTGGTGCGCCTCGGCGGGAGCCTGGACCGATACCGGGACCTGGGCCAGCAGCAGGGTCGCCGCGAGGCCCCCGCAGATGACGGCCAGTCTCAGGGAGGGGTGGGGGGGACGCGCGCTCCGCATCGTTCGACCGTAGCATGGAGCGGCTGAGCGAACCCAGCGCCGGATCAGGCGGGCGGCGGCGGGGGCGGCTCGGCTGGCAGCGGGGGTGGGGCGGCGTCGGTCCGCTTGACGACCAGCACCGTCAGGTCGTCCGCCATTTTGCGTTCGCCGGCGTGCTGCTCGACGGCGCCGAAAAGCGCGCGCGCCAGGTCGGGCGCCGGCGAGCTGGCGTAGCGCTGGAGGGCCTGCTCGAGTCCGTCTTCGTCGAATGGGCGCTCCTGGTCGTTCTCGGCCTCGGTGATGCCGTCGCTATAGGCGACCAGCACGTCGCCCGGGTCCAGACGGGTGTCCGCTTGTTCGTAGTCCGACGCATCGAACATGCCCAGGGCGATGCCGCCGGTCTGCAGCTTCTCCACCCGACCATCAGCCCGCCGGAGGAGCGGCGGTGTCTGTCCCGCGTTCACATAGGTGAGCTCGCCGGTCCGCAGGTCTACGATCGCGAGAAAGCAGGTGATGAACCGTGCTCCGGGCGCCTGCTCGTAGACCAGCCGGTTCAGACGGGCCACCAGCGTGGGGGGCGGGAGATCGTCCGGGGCCAGGGTCCGGAGCATGGCCAGCAGCAGCGCCATGAGGAGCGCCGCGGGGCTGCCTTTGCCGGAGACATCACCAAGGACCAGCAGGAGCCGGTCGTCGTCCAGCGTCAGGATGTCGTAGAGGTCGCCGCCCACCGTGTTGGCCGGGCGCGTGCGGCCCGCCACCTCGATGCCCCGCCCGGTGAAGGCGTCGCGCGGCAGCATCGCCAGCTGGATCTCCCGCGCGATCTCGAGGTCGTGCTTCAGGCTCAGCCGGTCGGCGACTTCGAGCAGCACCAACAGGTTCACCAGCACGAAGCCGGTGAACAGCCAGAACGTGCCGTCGGTCCAGACGGGGCCCGGTACCCCGAAGATCGGAATCAAGGGGAGTCGATTGATCCCGAACCCATCGAACAGCTCGAACATGCCGACGCTGGCGCAGACCAGCGCGATGCCGAACAGTGCGCGTCGGGCGGGTGACAGCCGCGACGTGAAGGCGGTGAAGAAGAGCCGACTCTGCAGCAGCAACCGGCGGTGCCAGGGCAACCCGGCCAGCGTCTTCGGGTCGATGCTGCGTGCGAAGTAGTCGTAGGCCTCGTGGGTATCCCGCGTGAAGAGCCGCTGGAGGTCGTCCACGGTCAGATCCTGGGTGTAGGTGTCCCAGAACCGGCGGGCGCCATCTGCGGGGGCCATCAACGAATTATACGAGCCGCGGAAGTCGGGCGTTCGGCGCAGCCGCTATCATGCGGACGTCATGGCCGGACTGGTCAAGCTATATGTCGCTGCCAATACGACCGATGCTCACATGCTGGTGGCCTTGCTGGCGCAGGAGGGCATCGAAGCGGTCGTACGTGGGGACGGGTTCGTGCCGCTCCAGGGTGGCCACCTCTTCAAGATGGAGACACGCCCCTCGGTCTGGGTGCTCGACGACGAGCACCGGCCGCGCGCGGAGGCGCTGGCCGAGGAGTTCGCTCACGGTGGCGACACCGAGTCGGGCGACGAGTGGCGGTGTCGGTGTGGCGAACAGGTCGAGGCACAGTTCTCGGAGTGCTGGAACTGTGGGCGCGCCAGACCGGATGCGGGGACCTGAGCGTACAAAAGAAGCGCCCCGCCCCCGAGCCTGTGCTCCGGGACGGGGCGGCTGAAGAGCTGGGCCTGACGTTCTGCCACCGGCCGCGCGCGCGACCTATGGAAGGGGCGTCAGATAGCCCTCATAGGTGATGGTCTCGCCCGGCAGGATCATCACGTCGAACTCGAGCGGCACATACCCAGGTTCGACGATCTCGATGTGGTGCGGTCCCTCCTCGAGCCGCAGCCGCTGGAAGATCCCGTCGTAGTCGTTGACGAGGCCGACATAGTAGCCGTCCACGAATACCTCGCCGAAGCGTGGCTTGACCTTCAGGCGGAGGCTGCCGGTGTAGTAGTCCGACGCGCGACCGTAGCCGGTGTAGAGATACGGGTCGTAGCCGTAGGCGTGACCGTAGTATCCGTTCCAGTACGGGTTGTAGCGGTAAGAGGACCTGTAGCCCACTCCGAAGCCCAGGTTGAACGTGCTGTAGCCCGGGAAATAGAAGTAGCTGCCGTAGATCCGCGGCCCGCCCCGGTAGCGCCCGTAGTACGGGCTCCAGCCACGGCCATACCCGCGGCCATAGCCTCGACCTCGGCCGCCGCCACCGTAGTTGTTGTTGATCACCACGGGGCGCGACGACAGAGGTGGACGCGCGACCGCCGAGCCCACCACTTTGCCGGTCGGCGAGCGTCGGTCCACGACGCCTCCGCCCGCCACGTTGCCTACGCGCCCGCCACGGTTCCCCCGGCCGGGTCGGCGGCTCTGGTCGATGACGGTAGTGCTGCCACCCGGCGCGGTCACGCGGGTGCGGGCTCGACCCACGGCCGCGCCGCCGTCGCCGACGTTACGCGGATTCCGCTCCGGCGCACGCCGCACGCCGCCGCTGCGGGTGGTTCCCGCCGGCGTCAATCGACGTCCGTTGGTCGGTGCGGCTGGGGCCACACGGCGGCCACCGCGGTCCGAGCCAGCCCCGTCACGCG
>CAJWMX010000427.1 GCA_913043805.1 uncultured Acidobacteriota bacterium
GGGGACCCGAGGCTCGGTCGAGGACTGCACGCCGGCGGCCAGCTGGACTCGCCGGTCGAGCTGGTCGGTCATGTAGTGCTCGAGCGCTTCGGCCCGATCTTCGTGGCCCATCGTGGCCACGGCCGCCACACCCCCGACCGAAGCGAAGAACTTGCGTCGATCCACCTGCATGGCTGAGCCTCCTGCTGCACTGAACGCGAACTGCCCGCCAGCTTGCCGCCGCCCCACCCCACACGCAACGCCGCCTCCCTGGCGGCATCCCGGCATCCCCAGAAAAAGACCCGTCTTTCCTATAGGATCGCAGTCTCGTACCCGGCCGTCGTGCCAAAGCCCACAGCCTAAAGCCCAAAGCCAGGGTGGCGGCAAGAGACGGCGTGCCGCCCCGGATCATGAACCCCGACCTCCAAGACGCCATCGACTTCCACGACGCCATCGTGGCCGAAGGGGCCAAGGCCCTGGTCGGCTATGACCGGGAGAAGGCGCTGGCCAACATGGTGCTGCTGGCCGAGATCCCGACGACCTACGACCAGGAGGAACAACGCCAGGTCAACGCCGGCAACCTGCTGCTGCGTGGGGTACCGGGCGTCGGCAAGACCTTCTTCGGCGTCATTCTGGCGGCAATCAGCGGCGCCCGGTTCGCACGGCTGCAGGGCCGCGCCGACCTGCAGCCGACCGAAGTGGTCGGCTTCCAGATGATCAACCCGGCGACGGGCGAGTTCCTCACCGAGTTCGGCCCGCTGGCGTCGGCCGAGGTCATCCTGCTCGACGAGATCAACCGGATTCCCCTCAAGTCGCAGAGCGCGTTCCTCGAGGGGCTCCAGGACCGCTCGGTCACCGTGGGCAAGGAGACGTACCAGCTCCCGACCTTCAGCTTCGCCATCGCGACGATGAACCCGATCGAGTTGGGTCAAGGGACGTTTCCGCTGTCGGAAGCCGCCACCGACCGGTTCGCGATCATGGTCAACGTCGGCTACCTCCCCCCCGAGGAGGAGCAGAAGCTGGTCAACTTCGATTTCAAGCAGGTGAAGCTCGACGGCCTCATGCCGAAGGAGCGGGTCCTCGAGCTGCGAGCCCGCATTGGCGAGCAGGTGTTCCTGCACGATGCGCTCGGAAAGTACATTCGACGACTGGTCGCCGCCACACGCCCCTACAGCGCGGAGACCGACTGGCACCACCACTCGCCATCGGCGCTGGTGGAGCAGTATGTCGACCTCGGCGGCTCACCGCGAGCCACCATCTGCTGGGGGCGCCTGGTCAAGGTGTGGGCACTGCTGGAGGGACGACGCAGCGAGGTATATCCCGAAGACATCCAGGCGCTCGCGCGATATGTCCTCGGGCACCGAATCTGGCTCGCTCCGCACGCCGCCAGCCGCGATATCCGGGTGGACACGGTGATCGACGAAGTGATCGACTCCGTCCCCATCCCCTGACGAGTGATGAGCCCGCAGCTGCCCGACGCGGAAGACTCGCTGGTGTCCTGGGCCGAGATCCAGGATGTGGAGCTGGTCATCGTCAAGCGGATGCAGGAGCTGGCCATCGGGGGGCATCCGAGCCTGTTTCAGGGCACGGGACACGATCTGGCCGGATTGCGCGACTGGCAGCCTGGCGACCGGCTGGCCAGCATCGACTGGCCGCAGTCGACGCTCACCAACTTCAGTCCGCTGATCACGCGCGAATTCGACCAGGAGAGCAACGCGCCGATCGTGATCGCCGCCGACGTCTCTCCGTCCGCCCGGGTTGGCACCGGCGACACGCCGATCGCCAAGGTCATCGCGCGTACGGTCGCCACGCTCGCCATGGCCGCCGCCTTCTTTCAGGACCAGGCCGGGTTGGTCACCTTCGATGGCGACCGGCGATGGACCGCCGTGGGCCCGCGGATGGGGAAGGGGCACGCGATGCACTGTGCCCAGGCCTACCAGGCACACCTCGAAGGTCGGGATCGGCAGGACGCGGCGCCCGACGTCGGGTTCGCCGGATTGTTGAGAAAGCGCTCGCTGGTCCCGGTGATCTCGGACTTCTTGTTGGAAGACCCGGCGCCACTCCTGGACGAGCTGGCGGACCTGGCCACCGCGCACGATGTGTTCCTCGTGATGATCGACAGCGCGTTCGCGTTCACGCTGCCCGCGCTCTCGGCCGGATGGATCGAGGGGCTGGATGTCGAGACCGGACGCACCCGCCTGATCGCGGCATCGGATCTGCGCGAACTGGGAGACCGGGTCGCCAGCTGGCAGGACGGCGTGGAACAACAGGCGCTCGACCGAGGGCTCGAGATGCTCCGGTTGGACAGCCCCGATCAGCCGTATCACGAAACCCTGGTGGCCTTCCTGCTCGAGCGGAAACAGCTGAGGCGATAACCGATGTCGCGACCACGAACACACGCGAACCTCAGAACGCTCGAGCGATGGCTGATGCTGGCGGCCGCCGGCATCGTCTCGCTTACCGCTCCCGTCTCGATCGCCGCCCAACCAGCCGGCGAAACCGCGATCGACGGACTGACCTGCTGGCGGCGGATCGAGCAGGCCGCGGTCTACGTGGGTGAGCGTTTCGGCATGACGGTGACCTGCCGGCTGGTCGAGATCGGCGACGCACGCACCGTACTTGAGACGGCGGCGCTCGAGCCAGAAGCGATTGACGTCAATCCGTTCGAGGTCATCGGCGGCGAACAGTTCGCCCCGGTCGAGGACGGCGTGTTCCGGTTTCTCCAGTATCGCTACACGCTTCGGCTGATCGAAGAGGGCAGCTTTGGGGACGACGTCGAACTGCCCCCGCTGGATCTCACCTACCGGATCGAACGACGGAGCGACGACGGCCCCGTCCTGATGGGGCGCGAGCTGACCCACATCCTTGGCCCGGCCTCGATCCGGCTGCTCTCGCTGGTGCCGGACACATCGGTCGACATCCGTGACCTGCCGCCACCCTCGTTCGGCGACGCGGAGGCAGGCGAACTGCGGGCGTCCCTGCTGACGCTCCTGGCCGGGCTGGCCGGGATCCTGGCGGTGGGCGTCCTCGCGATGGGCGTGGCTCGGGCGCTTCGCGACCGCCGTGGCGTGACCATCGCCCGCGAGAAGCCGGTGCCACCCTCGACGGTCGTGGGCGCGGCGCTTGGCGAGCTTCGGACGGTCCAACAAACCAGCGGAGACGGATGGACCCCCGAGCTGGCGCTCAGGGCGTTGAGCGCCCTGCGTCTGGGCGGCTCGGTGGCCACCGGCACGCCGGTGACACAGCGCACCGTGTCCCCCGGCACCGAGACCCGCGAGGGACAGCTGAGAGTCAAGCACGGATGGCTCCGGCGTCGCACGCTGCTGGTGTCGTCGGGCACGACCGCGGACACATTGACGCGGCCTTCGCTCTCAGGCGGTGACGCCAGCGGCGCCCATCCGCTCGACGACGCACTCCGTACCTTCACCGCGGCGCGATACGGACAGCACGGCGCGCTCGGCGCCGACACGTTGACGTCGGCGCTC